>JANMIM010000624.1:0-13020 GCA_031375795.1 Bacteroidota bacterium | reverse complement strand
CCGACTTGGTCGGCTTGGATGCAGACGAGCCCAATGGCCTCATCCAAACCGAGGTCGAAAAACGCGTCAACCTGTTTACCTATCGGTTGCCCGTGGGGTCGGGTTCCTTTGTGAATCACAGCTTCGTTCAGTACGTGAAGCCCATCCTCACCCTCTCCAAGCTCGACGGCAAGCTGCGGCAGGCACCCATTGCCGTACTGCCAAAAGCCAATGGCAGCCAATACGAGCTGCAGCAGCACATCTCTACGACCAACCTGCTGCGCTACGAGGCCATGAGCGCCGGGGTGGACCTCAACGTGTGGCTGCTCGACAGCCAGCCCTGGAAACTCACTTTTTTTGCGAATGTCGGGGCACGTTTTGGCAGGCTGGGCCTTGTGGACAGTTTGCGGGCCGTTGACAGTCTGGTCCTGAATACGACGGGGGTGATCAATACATTTTCGGTGAATACGTTTCGGTTTTACCCCGAGGCACAAGTCATGTTTTATCCCGACGAGAGCTTCAACATGGGCGTGAGCTACCGCCCTACCTACCTGCGCCTCATGAGCGATGCCCTAGAACAGGTTCCCAATACCAAGGCTTTGGCTGATGGCATTGCAGGACTCGACAAAGCCAAGTACAGATGGGTGCATACCCTCGAGCTGTCGGCCACCGTGCGGCTGAGCGAGCGAGGCGAGTTGTACGGGCGATACCGCTTGCACCTGCAAAATGGATTTGTGGACACCAACTATTACCAAGCCCAGATCGGCTATGCAATGCAGATCACCAAAAATGTGGTCGGTCAATAGGGTACAAGGCAAAGGATAGGCCTACTCGGCAACCTGAAAATCCACATTGCGGTAGATGTCTTCCATGGGGATGGAGAATCCGAGCGAAAGAAGTTTCACCTCTGACCCAAGGTCTGTGGTGCTGCGAAATTCCCAGATGCCCGCATCGTTTTTGAAAAAGACATCTACCTGTGCGCTTTCCTGCTCGATCAGCACATACTCGCGCAATGTGGGCACCATGCGGTAGCGCTCAAACTTGCCGGTTCGGTCAAAGTTGGTCGTTGATTGGGATTGTACCTCGGCGACCAGCACTGGATTTTTGGCGGTATCCGTGCGGCTCAGGTGATATTCGCTTTTGCCGCAAATCACCCATACGTCTGGGCGCACATGGCAGTCGGCGGCATCGATGCGCAGCCGCAAGTCTGTGCCATGCACCCGGCACTCACCCTTGCCAAGTCGGACGCCGATTTCTCGGGACAAGTTCTGGGAAATCGAGCTATGGCTTTCGCTCCCCCCCGCCATGTCAAAAATCTCGCCCTTGAAATATTCCGCCAATCCATCGATGGATTCCTCGTACGCGAAGTATTCCGCTTCCGTGACCGTTGTTTTCTTTTCCGCCGAACTCATAATGTAAATATAGGCAGATCCACAAAAATCTCAAAGCAGGATCTAGGCGCAACAGTGTGAACGAAGCAAGATGCGCCATCCGCAAAAGCACCTGATCCACCGCTTGATGCAGGGCACTTGAGGTACATTCCGCCACCCAAATCGGCAAGCGAGACGCTCCACCCAAACTGTTGAAGATGAAACCACAAAGCCCGCCCCGATCTCTGAATCGCTGCGTCCCGCTCAAAGAGCGGGGGGACAGGCGTCGGTTCGCAAAGTCGCACGAAGCCCACGAAACGCCCTATTCATAACTCTGCGTGTCCCGATCAAAGATCGGGGAACTCATAACTCTGAACTCATTATCTTTGTCGCCATGCCGCGCATTAAGCTACAGCTCCCCTCGCATCTGCCATTTCAGTGCAGCCTGCCGATCCGCATCACCGACCTCAATTATGGGGCGCATCTGGGCAATGACAAATTGCTATCCCTCATGCATGAGGCGCGGGCGCAGTTCTTCGCCAGTTTTGGCTATGCCGAGAACGATGCCGAAGGCACGAGTTTCATCATGGGCGATTGCGCGATCGTGTACAAGTCAGAAGGGTTTTATGGTCAGGTGCTGCGTTGCGAGGTGGGCGCGGGTGACTACACCCGCGCGAGTTTCGACATCTACTACCGCTTTGTGATCGAGGGTGAGGGGCGTCTGCTGGCCGAGGCCAAGACCGGCCTCGTGTGCTTTGACTACACGACACGCAAGGTGCAGCCCGTCCCCGATGCCCTGCGCCAGCGGCTGGGCGATGTATGTGCCGAGGAGGCCCAGACCGAAAACGCGCCATGAAAAGAGTCCTGCAACGCATCTGGAGCATCTGGTTTTACATCCTCTTTGTTGGCTTCTTTGCCATGATATTCCCCTTGCATTGGCTGCTGCTCAAGTCCAAGGCACGCTGGGCCCACAACCTGAGCCACCGTCTGAACATGCTCTGGGGCTATGTGATCATGTATCCGGTCGGGATCTGGGTGGTCACCGAGGGCCGCGAGCGCATCCGCCGCAAGGAGACCTACATCTTCGCGCCCAACCACAGCAGTTATTTGGACATTCCCATCTGTAACGTTTCGATCATTCCCACGTTCCGGTTTATCGGCAAGGCTGAGCTCAACAGCACCCCGCTCTTTGGATACATGTTCAAGCGGCTCCATATCCCGGTAAACCGTGGCTCGGTGACAGAAAGCTACAAGAGCTTTTTGCACGCCAAGGAAGTCTTGAAAGGCGGCACCTCGGTGCTGGTGTTCCCCGAGGGCACGATCCCCGACAAGACCAAGGTCACGTTGCTGCGGTTCAAGGATGGCGCGTTCAGGATGGCGATCGAAAACAAGATCCCGATCGTGCCGGTCACGATCATCGGTGCCGACCGGGCACTGCCAGACAACGGCAAGTTTCTGGTGCAACCAACGATCGTGCGCGTGGTCTTTCACGAGCCGATCGAGACCAAGGACATGGTGGTGGCGCAGGCCGCCGAGCTCAAAGAGCAGGTGTATGAGATCATCCACGAGCGCCTTACAGGAAAAAAACGACCCGAGGAGCTGGTGACGGCCGAGGCGGGGGTACAATAAGAAGGAAAACGAATACGCATGGAGCCCAAGAAAAAGCTCAAAGTGATCCCGATCTGGGAATTTTTCAAGGTCATGAAAGGCATGGACAAGTTCCTGTTTGGGATCTTGTTTCTAGGCTTGCTCGGCGCGGCGGCCGTGGCTTTGGTCGCGGCCGACGATCCCGTGAGGTGGTCGCTGGAGGTGAATGAAGTGAGTGGCAGCACAGCCGAGCAGGTGACCCTGCGCAGCTACGAGCACAACTACCGCAAGATGGACACGCAGATCGGTGCCTGGAAGGAGCAGGTGGCATTTGTGGCCACGCGTATCACGCCAGCGCCCTGGCTCGTGATCGCCTTCATCATCGCGCAGGTGCTGGGTTGGGCCTACCTGCTGGCCTCGGCGAGCTATGTGCGCAGTCCCATGGCTTATGTCGTGTATTTTGCATTCGTGATCCTCTCTTTTGTCTCCAATCTGATCGGCAGCGAGCAGTCCACCAGTTTTTGGCTGATCAATTTTGGACTGACGGTGCTGACATTGGGTTCCGGCTATGTCACGCAGCAAGAATTGCTCAAGCTCGCATTTGCTTTGCGCATCCTGCTGTTTACGACGATCGCTGCGATCCCATTTGCGATCAATTATTTTAAAGGCGGCTGGATACAGCTGCATAGCGCCACCGTCGGCATGATGCCGGTCTTGGCGATCGTCACGGTCATCTATCTCGTATTCATCTCCAATGACCTCAACAACCTGGTCTTTTACCTGGCCACCAACGCCAAGAACCCCAAGTACCGCTTCAAATTCCCCATCATTTTCACGGTGTTTTTGGTGCTCACGGCCATCGAGTTTGTGATGTTGCAAAAGGAAATGTCGTGGAATCTGCTCGTCGAGGGCGATGACATCAACCTCAGACCCATCTACCTGATCGTGCTGGCAAGTGTGATCTCCGTCGGCACCAAGCAGGCGCTCGGCCCGGTGCTCAAGGACTACATGCCCAACCTGGGCATGAGCATGGGCTTGGTGGCGATCCCCCTCATCGGACTCAGCTTCATCGCCTACATGGTCGGCACGGGTGAATACCTCTTCTTGCACCTGATCGAGCGCATCGCGATCAGCCTGTTTTTCTTCACAGGCATCGCCCATTTCTTCTACATGTTTTACAATTTCGGGCCGCTCATCCGCGCCCGGGTCAATTTTTATTACCTGAGCATGATGCCGCGCAAGCTCATGTATTTTTTTGTGATAGCGCTCTCGATCGGCGGTGCGGTGATCTTGGAAGCCAGCGGCAATGCCAGTGGCAAGCGGCTCTTCAAGGAGTCGCTCTTCAATCTCTTGGGTGACCAAGCCTCCCTGGAAGGCAATGTTCCCCAAGCCATCCAGCACTACAAGACCGCCGTCATGGAGGCCCGCGGCTCGATCAAGGGAAATTACAACCTCGCCATGCTGGAAATCAGCTCTGGTGGCGACCTCGTGAGCGCCGCCGAGCACTTCAAACATGCCAGCGATTTCATCCCATTCTCCTACGCCTACCTCAACTGGGGCAACCTCGAGCAGGCCGACTACAATCCCGTCGGCGCCAAGGCCATCCTGCAACACGGCACCCACCGCGTCGTGAGCGCCTACAACGCCAGCAACCTCGCCCAGGTGATGCTGCAACTCAACGAGCCAGACTCCGCGATCCTGCAACTCAAGCAAGCCATGCTCCTGCAGCCCGACAATGGCGCCCTCTACGCCAACATGGGCCGCGTGTACATGGATTACCAAAAGCCAGAGGAGGCGAGGAAATTTCTGGAGGCTGGCTTGGCCCTGCCTGTCGTGCACCGAGCCGTGGTCACCAATGCCTTGTTCATGAACCTGAGCCTCGGCACTGACCTCGCAGTGCCCGAGAGCCTGCAGCAGGCCCCCAACATCCAGGGCAGTTGGGAGACGACCTTCAATTTTGCACTCGATCGCTACCGTGCCGGGGACCTCGAGGGTACGGCTCGCCTGCTCGCCCACGGCAACACAGGCAATCCCTTCAGCGACAGCACCTCCAGCGCCGCCATGCGCCCCGACTCCTTGCTCCTCGACGGCATGCTGCTATTTGAAAAAGGTGAGATCGAGCGCTCGATCAGCCGCATGGACTACATCGACGTGAATTTCCCAGATTACAGACCCTATACCAATCGCTTCCTGGGCGCCGCCTTCTTTGGCGGGGGCACCCCCGAGATGGCAGCCGCTTTTTTCAGGAAGTCGGTGGAATATGGCAATACACAAGACCTGCTCTCGGAGGCCATGATGGAATTTGACAGGGGCAATCTGGACTATGCCTTCATGCAACTGAACCTCGCCCGGGCACAAGACAGCACGCTGAACATGCAGGTAGGCAAGGAAATGACCAAGCTGCAATTGGCAAATGGGGACTACTTCTTTGCGACCCTGGGCTTTGATGCCAGCACCCTGACCGTGGCCGACTGGATGCAAGTGGGCCAAGCAGCAGGGCAGCGTGGCAACAAGGCTGCAGCCCTGGAAGCTTTCAGGCGTGTGATCGAAAAGGATCCCAAGAACACCGCGCCCTACCTGGAAATGGCCAGGATCAGCCTCGCGCTCGGGGACTCCCTGGCCTTGGAGAACCTGCAGCCGGCACTCGACCTCGCCCCCAAGGATGTCGCGCTCAATGTCGCGCATGCCGCGATCCTGCTCCAGCGGGGTCAGGTGGCAGCAGCCACCCAGATCGGCGAGGACCTCAAGGCCCGCGCCCCCCAAAACCTCGACGTGGGCGTCTTGCTCGCCCAGATTTCGGCAGCCAATGGCGACACCACCACCGCTATCGCCCAATTGGAGAAACTGCGGATCGCCCATCCCATCACCCCGTCGGTCATCCTCACGCTCAGCCACCTCTACCGTGCCAAGCGCATGGACTTTGAGGGCCAAAACATGGTCGTGGCCGCCAAGGACATCAACCCGGAGAACCCAGACTTCTGGTATGAGATCGCCCATTTCGAGCGGCTGCTCGACAGGCCGGAAGAGGCTGGCGCAAATGCACTGGAGGCAATGAGCCGGGCTGCCAGCCTGCAGCGCTCACAACAAATTGCCGAGGAATTCAAGGAAGAAATCACGAGCTTTAGGGCATTACATCCCGAAGAAGAGGAGGTCGACATCAATGGCAACTGAAGAAAAAACACCGGTCATCAGGCTCACGAACATCCGCAGGGAATACAAGATGGGCGATGAGGTGATCAAGGCGCTCAATGGCGTGAACCTCGACATCTACCGCAACGAGTATGTGGCCATCATGGGCCCCTCGGGTTCGGGCAAATCGACCTTGATGAATGTGATCGGCTGCCTCGACACCCCGAGCGAAGGCGACTACATCCTCAATGGGATCAACGTGAGCCAGATGGGAGACAACGAGTTGGCCCAGGTGCGCAACCACGAGATCGGGTTTGTCTTCCAGACCTTCAACCTGCTGCCGCGCTCCACGGCCTTGGAAAACGTGGCCCTGCCGCTCATCTATGCCGGCAAGGGACGTGGCGAACGCAACGAGATCGCCACCAAGGCCCTGCAAGACGTGGGGCTGGGAGACAGGATGCACCACAAACCCAACGAGCTCTCGGGCGGGCAGCGGCAGCGCGTGGCGGTCGCCCGCGCCCTCGTGAACAAGCCCAGCATCATCCTCGCCGACGAACCCACCGGCAACCTCGACACCAAGACGAGCTACGAGATCATGGGCCTCATCGAGGAACTGCACAAGCAGGGACAGACCATCATCTTGGTCACCCACGAGGAAGACATCGCGCTCTATGCGCACACGATCATACGCTTGCGCGACGGCGTGGTCGAGAGCATCGTGCAAAACAAAGAGATCAGGACCAACTCGTGAGCACAGCAGTGGGAGGGAGGCAGGCGAATGTCGGCAAGCTCGCTGGGCTCGTGATGTTGCTGGTCATGGCCTTGGGATATGGCCGCGTGCATGGGCAGGCAAGCAACTGTGGATGCGACAGCACGATGACCTGGGATGCGGCCTTTGACAAATCCAACGTCGTCTTTCTCGGCACCTGCATGGACATCAGCCCCAATACCCTCAAGGGCGGCCTCAATGTCTTGTTTCAGGTGGATAGCAGCTGGAAACGTGTGATCGAGCACGTCGCCACCGTGCACACCAATTCCCCCAACCAATGCGGCTACGCCTTTCACCGCGGAGAGCGCTACATCGTCGTCGCCAACAAGCGGCATCAGACGATCGAGACCAGCGAATGTGAACCCAATCAGCTGTACTCAGACAATGGGGAATTGATCCTGCGGCGCCTTGGTCCTGGATTTGCGCCGGGACGGCCGGGCTTTGAAAACAAAATGAACCTGATCCTGGTCGGCCTGGGATTGGCGGGGTTGTTGTTTTTGGCGGTCGTAGTGCTGCGACGCAAGATCTGGAAGCCAAAATCAGTATCTTGAGGCCAGAAAAATCTGCTGGCAATGGCTGAAAACACTGTCCAAATCGAAGCGTCCTGGAAAAAGGTCCTCGCCGCCGAATTCGAAAAGCCCTATTTCATTGAATTGAGGGCCTTCTTGCAGCGTGAGAAGGCCGAGGGGCAGACGATTTACCCGCCGGGGAAATTGATCTTCAACGCATTTGACACCACGCCCTTTGAAAACGTGAAAGTCGTGATCATCGGCCAAGACCCCTACCACGGACCCGGGCAGGCACACGGACTCAGCTTCTCGGTTCCCGACGGCGTGGCTGCCCCGCCTTCGCTGGTGAACATCTACAAGGAAATCCAGCAAGACCTGGGCCTGCCGATTCCCAAGACCGGCAACCTCACGCCATGGGCGCGCCAAGGCGTGCTCCTGCTCAATGCGATGCTCACCGTGCGCGCCAACACGCCCGCGAGCCACCAAAACAAAGGCTGGGAGCAATTTACCGACGCCGCCATCCATCGCTTGAATGAGCAGCGCTCTGGCCTCGTCTTCCTGCTCTGGGGCGCCTACGCCAAGAAAAAAGGGGCCTTCATCGATACCCAAAAGCACCTGGTGCTCACATCCTCCCACCCCTCGCCGCTCTCGGCCCACACGGGCTGGTATGGAAACCATCAGTTTTCACGTGCAAATGCTTGGTTGAAGGAAAAGGGCTTGGGGGAGGTCGATTGGCGGATTTGAAGGTGCTGCGGAAACCATGGATCGCTGCCTGCGGCGATCGTGGATGAAACATACTTGGATCAAATTTTTTGAAAACGATGAAACGAATATTCATTCTCCTACTGCCGCTGCTCCTGTTGATGGGATGCAAGCCCGGGAAGTCCAACTTCTCGACACCCGAGGAAACCTTTGAGACCATGCTCAAGGCGATCGCCGACAAAGACATCAAAACCTATGCGAGTTGCTGGCATACCCAGAAAAACGATGAGGGCTTGGTGAGTTCCTTGGGCACGATCCCAGCGCTGTGGGAGACCTTGCAGGAGGTCTATCGGCCGGGAACCAAGCTCCTGAACCGCAAGGAAACCGTGGAAAATGGCATGACCGTCGTGGCCTACGACATCGAGGTCCCCAACACGAATGGAGAAACATTCAAGACCGGTGTGTCCATGGTGCAGGAACAGGGGCTTTGGAAAATGTGGCATTGGTAGGTGATCGTGGGTGCCGGGCATGCCGGCGACATGTTGTGTACAACAATTCTTTTGCTGGACTTGCCAGCTTCGTATTTTCGCGGCTAGATTGCAAAAGATGAAACTGAATACCATCCCCGAAATGCAGGAAATGGCCGACCAAGTGCGGCGCGACATCTTGCGCATGGTGCATGCCGTGCAATCGGGACATCCGGGCGGTTCGCTTGGATGTACCGAATTCTTCATTTCCCTGTACTTCAACCACCTGCGGCACGATCCCCAAAACTGGACGATGGATGGCAAGTCGCAAGACCTGTTTTTTCTCTCCAACGGGCACATCTCGCCGGTGTTTTATAGCGTACTGGCACGTAGCGGCTACTTTCCCGTCGAGGAATTGGCCACTTTCCGCAAGATCAATTCGCGCTTGCAGGGCCATCCTGGCACCAAGGAAGGATTGCCTGGGGTGCGCGTAGCCTCCGGCTCGCTGGGTCAAGGCATGTCGGTCGCGATCGGCGCGGCCCTCGCCAAGAAGCTCAACGGCGACAAAAACATCGTCTACACGCTCCACGGTGACGGGGAGCTTCAAGAAGGCCAAATCTGGGAGGCTGTGATCTACGCCGCCGCCAAAAAGGTCGACAACATCATCTGCACGATCGACCGCAACATGCAGCAGATCGACGGCCCCACGGAAAAGGTGATGGCCCTCGGCGACATCCGCAGCAAGTTTGAGGCATTTGGCTGGCTCGTCTTGGAAATGCAAGGCCACAACTATGTGAGCGTGCTCAACACGCTCGACATGGCCCGTGGCGCGACCTACCGTGGCAAGCCCATCTGCATCGTGATGACCACCGACATGGGTCGCGGCGTCGACTTCATGCAAGGCACCCACGAGTGGCACGGCAAGGCACCCAACGACGAGCAATTTGCCCGCGCCATGGCGCAGATTGAGGTCACAAGGTTTCTGGACTACTGAAAGAGGTAGTAGGGAGCAGGTACCAATGTTGTGACCTACTACCTACTACCTGCTACCTCAAACCCCTTCATATTTTCCAATTTTTAAATTCCTCTCACCCATGTTGGTCTCCACTGGCAAAAAAGATACCCGCTCTGGCTTTGGTCAGGGATTGTTGGAACTCGGTCGCACGAACCCCCAAGTCGTCGCGCTATGCGCCGACCTCACCGGCTCCCTCAAGATGGATGCCTTTGAAGCCGAGTTTCCCGATCGTTTTTTTCAAATGGGCATCAGCGAAGCCAACATGATCGGTGTGGCTGCGGGCCTCACGATTGGCGGCAAGATTCCCTTCACGGGCACCTTCGCCAACTTCAGCACGGCGCGGGTCTATGATCAGATTCGCCAAAGCGTGTGCTACAGCAAGAAAAACGTGAAGATTTGCGCGAGCCACGCGGGCCTCACGCTCGGCGAGGACGGCGCAACCCACCAAAGCCTCGAGGACATCGGCATGATGCGGATGCTGCCTGGCATGACGGTGGTCGTGCCCTGCGACTACAACCAGACGCGCCTCGCGACGCTGGCCATCGCCGAGCTTCCAAGCGCCGTGTACCTGCGTTTTGGCCGCCCGAAATGGGACATTTTCACGCCGGCCGAGGACCCGACCTTCCAAATCGGCAAGGCACAGGTGCTCGTCGAGGGCACCGACCTGAGCCTGATCGCTTGTGGCCACATGGTCTGGATCGCGCTGCAAGCTGCGGCGCAACTCAAGGAGGCTGGCGTTTCCGTCGAGGTCATCAACATGCACACGATCAAGCCACTGGACGAGGAAGCAATCCTCAAATCCGTGCGCAAGACCGGCCGCGTCGTGACCGCCGAGGAGCACATGCGCAACGGTGGCCTGGGCGACGCCGTGGCACAGGTGCTAGGTCGCTCATTTCCCGTACCGCATGAGTATGTGGCGGTGAACGATACCTTTGGGGAGAGTGGCTTGCCGGAGGAATTGCTGGAGAAATATGGGCTGGGGGTGAGCCATGTGGTCGCCGCCTGTCGGGCGGCGATGAGCCGATAATCGTCTCAGGTTTAGGGTTATTTTGCTGCGCTGGGCTTGATTTGTTGGGCGGTCGTGTTTATCATTGTAAATACGGAGGTTCGTATGCACAATGGTTTGTGCAACCTACCGGTTAAGACTTTGAGGTATCCAAGATCAACTCAATAGACAAATGGTGACACTCAACGAAATAAGAGGGATCAATCGGATGATCGGCTTTCCTGCAAGGGAAAAGAACAAGATCAAAAGCGAACGAGACCTCACGACGCTATCTCGTTCTGGTTTACCGAGGAAATGCTTCCAACTGTTTACAGGAAATGCCGGCATTACCGTCTCGGACTTCGAACATCTGGCGCAAATGCCGCCTGATACCATCAATGGAAAGGATGCCCAAGAATTGCTGTCGCCAGATGCTACGGAGCGCTTGATCGAGATTGCATTGGTGTACGTGAGGGGCATCGAGATCTTTGGCTCCAAAGAAAGTTTCCGCGAGTGGATTTCCACGGAAAATCTGGCCCTCGGCGGCATCAAGCCCCAAGAATTGCTCGACAATTCTTTTGGAATCCAAGAGCTGAACGATGAGTTGACGCGGATCGACCACGGGATTTTTGCCTAATCCGCAATGAAACTGTATCGCCTTACTCGAAAGAAATACCTGGACGGGGCATTGACAGGCGAGGGCGCTCGCCTCGGGGGTGGCAGGTGGAACAACAAAGGAACGGCCTCGGTTTATACATTAGAACATCCAGCGCTTGCCCTACTCGAATTGCGAGTCCACGTGCCAGGAACCCCGCCCAAAGACTACCAAATGATGGTAATCGAATGCCCTGAAAGTTCGGTCCAAACACTTGCCATAGCCGATCTCCCTACCCATTGGGACGAATACCTATCCGGCCCATACACCAGAGAAATCGGGGACCGCTTTGCATTGGAGGGGAAGTTTCTGGCACTCAAAGTTCCTTCCGTGATCACTCCGATTGGCTACAATTTGTTGTTGAATCCCCAGCACGCTCTGATGCGCGAGGTGCAGGTTTTGGAGAGTTTTCCTCAACGGTTTGATCCCAGGCTGTGGGGCTGATGGGTGAACAAAACATCCACCACGTTTGACACCCTCGTGTTGAATTTCTTTGCGTTACTTTGGGGAATGCAGGAATGATCTACCCCACTTCTTATTGTGATTGTATGACCAGAGATGGAATGATTCGCCCGCCGATCCTCGGCAGGGTACTGCGCTTGGGGGCTTGCATTCTCCCAATCCTCCTCTTTCTACACGGCTCCTTGCATGCGCAGCGACCGCAGTTCCGCAAATGGAATGCGGGGGTCGCCATCGGTGTCTCGCCGATCAATTCCGAATCCTGGCTACCCACCCTGCGTGGGCACTTCGGGAGATGGACGGCCGAGGTTTCACCTTATCCCTTTTCCATCGGTGGTGCGATCGGTTACCACCTGCCCATGCGCGCATTCAAGCAGCACGCAAACGTGAGCCTGGATGCAACCGCCTACGCGGTACATTCCGACGACAGCTATTACGTGACGTTTCCCAGCTTCACTTTGATGCGCAATAGCAATTCCGGTGGCTTGCTGGCTGGTGCCTCGATCTACTTTTTGAAGCGCATGAGCTTGCAGGCCATGTTTGGATTGGATGTGGAGGCGCTTCATGGTGAGGCGGCCTACAACCTTGGTCGCGGCACCTATGTGTCCCTCAATTCCGCGCTATCCCTCGATATCAGGTTGTTCAAAACATTTGCCGAATGAAAAGGATCCCATTCATCGTCCTAGTGGCGGTCACAGTGACCGCCTGGACCGGTTGCAAGCGCGTGGAGGTGTTGCCCGATGTGTCCAATGCCATCTTGCCGCTCGCCTTGGGCAATTCTTGGACATACGTCGATTCATTTGCCACCCAGGTGACGGCAGATTCCATCATCCAGCAATTTGTGGAGGAGATCACCTACACCGTGGAGGCTGAGACGCATGTGGACCTCATCACGGAAACCGGGGGAAAACGGATTGTCCAACGTCTGCCCGGCTGGAAAATCGGCTATCAACGTCCAGAGGGACGAACGTCGTTTGGGCTGTTTTTGAAGGGGGATTCACTCTTTGTAGAGACCTTCATCCGGTACAGCAATGGCAGTCCATTTCCAGCTTGTGAGGGATTTGAGGCTTACCAAACAAGCGGTCCCGCTAGCATTCCTGCGAATTCAGGCTTTTTGAGGCTGGCACTCGTCTATCCGCTTGCCAACCAAACGCAATTTGTCGCCACGCCCGCCTTTCGGGAGCACACGGGCTGCTTGCCAATGAACATCACGACGATGGACGGCGAACCCTTGAAATTCAAGCTATTCATTAGGCCGCTGGAGCTCAGCGACCCGCCCCTCACGATCGTGACCGCAGCGGGATCGTTTGCCAGCATCAACTATGGCAATGAATGGTGGTCGCCGGGCATTGGCTTGGTGAGGGCCGTGCAGACGGGCACGGCCGCCTACCACG
>JANMIM010000351.1:0-1784 GCA_031375795.1 Bacteroidota bacterium | reverse complement strand
GATCACCTGCCCCGCTGCGATCAGTGTGAGCAATGACGTGGGCCAATGCGGTGCCAATGTGAGCTTCTCGGTCACAGCCACCGACAATTGCGGCATTCCCACGATCACCACCAGCCATGTATCGGGTGCTTTTTATCCCGTGGGCATCACCAGCGTGACCGCCACGGCCACTGACGACAACGGCCTGCTCTCCACTTGCAACTTCACGATCACGGTGACCGACAGCGAGCTACCGACCATCACCTGCCCCGCCAACATCGGTGTGAGCAACACCGTGGATGCCTGCAGCGCGGTCGTGAACTTCCAAGTCGGCGGCAGCCCGACGCGCATCTATGGCACAGATGCCACGGCATTCCTCGTGCATTCCTTCGACGGCGGCACCCTCGCCCACGTGAGCCAAGTGCCCATGGTCATCCCCGGCCTGGCCAATGGACAGAACTTCGGAATGGCCAAGCACCCCATCACCGGCACCGTCTATGCGGTGGCGGGCTCCAGCGTCGCCAGAAGTCTCGTGACGCTCAACCCACAGACGGGCCTCGGAACGCTGATCGGGCCGACAGGCTTGCAAATTTCGACCATCGCCTTTGACAACGCAGGCATCCTCTACGCCGTCACAGGCGGCAGCGGCCCGACCGCAGGCAAATTGTACTCCCTCAACCTGGGCACGGGGGCGGCCACATTTGTGATGAACGTGCCTGCCGACGGCGGCAATGGCATGGCCTTTAATTCCACCGACGGCAAGCTATACCGCAAGCGCTGCCTCGGATTCGAGAAAATCGATGTGGCCACCCAGACGGTCACGGCCATACCTGTGAGCGGATACAACTCCGGCTGCGTCTATGCCATGCGCTACGAGGGCGCGGGGACCTTCCTCGTCAATGACCAAACGGGCAACAACTGGAGCCGATTGACGGTGGCAGGTGCCGGGACGAATCTCGGAGGAACGACCTATCGCATCAAGGGGATGATCCCCCTCACGATTCCGACCGTCACGACCTCAGACAATTGCGCCTCCACGGTGGCGCAGACCTGTGGACTTGCACCAGGTAGCGCATTTCCCGTCGGGACCTCGCAAGTTTGCTACACAGCCACCGATCCTGCAGGCAACACCGCCACCTGCGCCTTCAACGTCGTCGTGACCGATGTGCAGAACCCGACGATCACCTGCCCAACCAACATCGTCGTGGGCAATGCCCCAGGCGTCTGCGGCAGCGTGGTGAACTTTGCGGTCTCTTTTGCCGACAATTGCCCCGGCTCGACCTTGGTGCAGACCGCCGGCTTGGCCAGCGGATCCACGTTCCCGGTTGTCACCACCCCAAATAGCTTTACCGTCACCGACGCCAGCGGCAATACCGCATCGTGCAGTTTTACTGTGACGGTCAATGACAGCGAGAATCCGACGATTACCTGCCCGGCAGCAATCGCCGTGAATGCCGCCTCAGGCCAATGCAGCGCAATCATCAACTATACGGTGACAGCGACCGACAACTGCCCGGGCGTCACCACGAGCCTCTTTGCGGGTTTGGCATCCGGCTCCGCCTTCCCTGTGGGCTATACCCTTGTGCAGTGGACTGCCACCGACGCGGCCGGCAACACGGCAACGTGCAACTTCGACGTGCAGGTCGATGACAACCAGGCACCTGTGATCACCTGCCCCGCTGCGATCAGTGTGAGCAATGATGTGGGCCAATGCGGTGCCAATGTGAGCTTCTCGGTCACAGCCACCGACAATTGCGGCATTCCCACGATCACCACCAGCCATGTATCGGGTGCTTTTTATCCCG
>JANMIM010000592.1:0-2983 GCA_031375795.1 Bacteroidota bacterium | reverse complement strand
GGTATAGGTAGCGTGCCTTCAGAAAAGGATTGCATTGAAAATCAGTCATCGTTTCCTTCCGAGCGTGAATTATAATTTCGTACAGAACTAGCGTCGCCCAATTCCACCCCATAGAGTTGTTTCATGAGCGTTACATAGGTGGTATTGGCCTTCCTTCTGTTGAGGCTCTCTTCGAATATGCTATACAGATCCACCCCATTAATATCCACTCGAGTTTGGAGATATGAAGCGGGATTTTGATCAACCTCTTCAATTTCCTGCAATATCCATTTGGCCGTCCCAATGATGTTGGTCTGTGTTTGGGTCTGGCCTTGGACGCCATTGATTACCAAGCCCCTGACATCCATTGGGATCGCATTCAATAGGTTCTCATCGATGATGTCAGATAAGCCGAATCTGTCTATGTTGGAAGTCAATTGGTCTAGATTTCCTTTTATGGCATTGTAGGCAGCAAGCACTTTCGTTTTGTGAACGGGAGGATTGGAAGCTCCTGGCCCATCACTTGCCTGGCCCGCGTCTTGGAATTCTAGTGCCGTAAGGAATTTTTTGCTAAATACTTTTGTCATATTCGTTGCCTCACTTGGCGAAAGACTTTCACCAACCGTTGTTGGTTTCTTTAAGTTAGTCAACAACGCCCACAGCGAATTTCTTGCCTCGTTCGTATTACCGGCACTGGCAGCAGTACAGATTGTTTGCAAAATTGCAATGATTTGAGGATTTCCTAGTGTTGGATTGTCCGCCAGATACAAGTCATGATTTCTCTTAGAAAGTTCTTTGAATTCTGGGATATCAAGGATGTCGATTCCTTTTCCTGGCGACATCCAACCCATGGTATTCTCGGCGGCAAGCGCATCAAATGCCCAGCCCCTTCCTGTTGCACGTCCTCCCTGACTAGCATCAACGTTGTTCACATGCTTTCCAATTTGGCCAATTTGATTTGCCAGTGAGTTCATGATCGTGCGGACGTCAGCAAGATCAAAAGCAAAGTCAGTCAAATGGGCACCGTGCAGTGAAAAGAATATTTTGATTTTTTCAATCAGTGACGGAAGGTCAGTCGAATCAACCGACGTCTTTATCGCATCCTTTTCTTCAGTCGTGGCCGTTGGACCTAGGGCGGTTACCGAAACTTGAATTCTCCGAAGCGTGTTAGTGGCATCTGTGACAAGTCCGTCAGTATCGGATTTCATATCGGTGAGTTTCGCAGCATCTGGACTGAGGGCCGCCAAATATTGAAGGCTGCCGGTCCCATTGATCATCTCCTGAAGTTGTCGAGAAAAATTATTCAATTTCCCTCGTATTTCAGTGAACTGCGAAGCCATCAGGATGGTGACGTTTCCGTCAATTACCTCGGCTCGTAATGTATGTTCCTCTCCATTGATGCTGAATTTCACATCTTCGACAAAGTTAACAGGTGTCGCCTCCGCCTCATTCCCCTCAGCCTCAGCATCCAACCCCTTAAACAGCGGCTTGGTCACCATCGTCCTTTGCTCCTCACCTACGTCACCTTTGATCTTGACGGAATCGCCGTCCACAGTCACGTGCACGCCGTCGATGACCTCGAAGTGGACGTCGGTCTCGCGGGCCATGGCCTCGGCCTGGCTCTCGGTGACGGCGCCTGTCTCGGGGTCGCCGACGGTCCTGAGCTTGGTCTCCAGGTCCGCGACGGCCTCGGCGAACTGCTGGTCGAGCGCGGCCGCGCTCAGGATCATGACCTCGATGGGGTTGTTGGAGTTCTCCTGCGCCTTGTGCTTGACGAGGATCTTGACGCTCTCCTCGCTTGGGTCGACCATCTTGATGCTGCCCAGGTCGTACTTGGACTCAATCCTGGAGAGCTTCTTCTTGAGTGCGCCCTTTGCCAGGGGCTGCGACCTGGCGGCGACGCCGACCTTGCTGACCTCGTCGAGTGCGCGCATGTACTTCTCCTCGTCGGGGAGTGCCTTGAGGTCCTCGGCGGGGCCGTCATGGGTGCCTCCGAGCTGCGGCTCGGTGGTGTTCTCGGAGCCGGGGCCGCCTGCGCCGTCGCCTGTCCATGAGCCGTCCTGCTCCTGGTCGCCGCCGGTCCCGGGCACGCCCACGTTCTCGGGCTCCTTGGTCATGTCGCTGAGGAACTTGTCTGGGTCGAACTCGACGGGCGAGAAGGTGAGCTCGGGCACGTCTGGGCTGCCGACGAGCCAGTCGACGTCTGCGCCGACGCCCATGCTGTCGCCGATGGGGAAGACCATGCTGCCGAACGGCCATTCCCAGTGGTTGTCGGGGACCGGGCTCCACCATGGGCTGTCGAGGTCCACGAAGAATGCCCCCGCGAGCTCGAGGAAGAGCCTTGCGGCTGCCTCAAAGTGGCCCTTGAGGTGGGCCTCGCCGACCTTCTGGCCGCCGGCGTCCTTCTCGAGGTACTCAAACGTGGGCCTCGCCTCGGCGTAGGCCTGTATGCCCGCGCTGGCGGTGAGGTCGATGCCTGCCTTGATGTCGTGGCCGAGCAGGGTGAGCCCGGCCCCGGCCTTGACGCTCAGGCCGACCTGCGCGTAGGCGCTGATGCCCAGCGCGCCTGTGATCCTGAAGTTGTTGAGGACATTGGGGTCGGTGGAGTAGGTGCCCTCCATGCCGATGTCGTGGAGCGCCAGCGGCCCGAAGCCTGCCTTGACGAACATGCCCAGGCTGGCGAAGAGGAAGATCTGCCCGACGAGCGGCACGCCGTAGCCCGCCTTGAGCTCGACGTCGAAGAGGTCGTGCTTCTTGTCGCGCTGCTCCATGAGCTCGATCTGGTCGGGGAACGCCATCGACCCGTGGATGGTCACATGCCCGTCGCTGTCGATGCCGACGGTCGCATTGGCGGTGAGCCAGGGGGTGAGCTGCACCTCGACCGAGCCGAAGCCTGCGATGACCCTGGGGCCGTCGGGCTTGGTCTCGGGGGCCTGCTGCTCGGTGCCCTCCATCATCTCCAGGCCCATGCCCTCCTGCACGGCCTGGTCGGCGATGGACTTCT
>JANMIM010000558.1:0-30470 GCA_031375795.1 Bacteroidota bacterium | reverse complement strand
CTTTAGTTTTGGTTGTCAGGCGATTTTGGCGAGATTAACGCATGTAGATATGATTTTTTGGCTGGGTTAGCTACATTTGGGACATGGAACGAAGTTTCGTTTATCTGGGTGTTTTGCAAAGGCCGCTTCACACAAAATGCGCGGTGCGCTGGAGCGTTTTGGCTCATACTCAAAATCAGCTAGAACCCAACAGTAAAGTTGCTTTAAACCAAAGGACGGGTTTATCAACGAATCAGAACCTAATAAAGAAGTATTAGATGGTTAAGGACATTATTCAAGAAAACGAAAATACCACTCCCAACAGCCGTCAACTGGCAGCTTTGAAAGAGCATTTCCCTTCCTGCTTTAATGCGGACGGTTCTTTTGATGTCGAGCGGTTTAAGGTGGAAATAGCCGCTACCACCAATGTTTTACAGGAAGGCTATGAATTAAAGTTCTTGGGGAAAAGTTATGCAAAGCTGTTAGCCAGTACGGATACCACAACGGTAATACAACCCAACGAAGCACACAATAGCCTTCCTGAAAATGCCAACAGCGAAAACATCTATATCAGTGGCGACAATCTGGATGGGCTAAAGCACTTGCTCAAATCATACAACGGAGCCATTAAGTGCATTTACATTGATCCACCTTACAATACTGGCTCTGACGGCTTCGTATATTTTGACAACTTCAATTACGACAAAGAGACCTTACAGGAAAAGCTCAGTGTAAGTGAAGCAGAAGCAACTCGTATTTTAGAACTCACCAAACGAGGATCAGCCTCGCATAGCGCATGGCTCATGTTTATGTACTGCCGCTTGCTGCTGTCAAGGGATTTATTGAAGGATGATGGTGTGATTTTTATTTCGATTGACGACAATGAGCAAGCTAATCTGAAACTACTTTGTGATGATGTTTTTGGGGAGGAAAATTTTATTGAATGCATCAGTTGGAATAAAAGAATTCCTAAAAACGACAAGGGTATCGGTAATATCCACGAGTACATATTCGTGTATGTCAGGAACAAAATTCATAAGCATGAGTTTACTATGAACAAAGATGGCCTAGAAGAAATTGATGAACTTCTGGCAAAGCTAAAGCGTAATAGTACGCCAATTATCGATGCGGAAAATGAGATAAAAAGATTGTACAAAAAGAAAGGATACGATAGAGGAATAACTCTTTACAATTCGCTGACTGATGATTATCGGCTTTGGGGAAAAATTAATATGAGCTGGCCCAATGCAGAAACTTTTGGGCCAAGATATGAAATTAAACACCCCAAAACGGGAGAGGCTGTAAAAGTCCCAGATCGTGGCTGGCGCTGGAAAAAAGAAACATTTGACGAAGCTGCCAATATAGAAAATGGAGAGTATAAAAAAGTCGTGGAATTAGCAGATGGCTCTTTTATTTGTGGCAGAATATGGTTTGACAAGGAAAATAAGACACAACCAAGCTCTATCACCTTTTTAGACGAAGTGGAGAAGTTTTTGCTGCGATCTATCATTTCGTTAAAAAGTGACGGAGGAATAGAATTAGAAAACCTATTTGATGGTAAGAGCTTTTTTTCATATCCTAAACCTACAAGCTTGCTCAAACTGCTTTTAGGCTCTGTTTCGGTAATGCAAGAGAATGATATTCTATTAGATTTTTTTTCTGGTTCAGGCACAACTGCTGATTCCATTATGCAACTGAACGCCATAGATAACAAAAAGAGAAAATTCATATCCGTTCAACTACCAGAAATTCTAAAGACAGAAATTGCATCTCAGAAAATTGCTTATGATTTTCTGCATGAAAGAAGTCTGCCTACCACGTTGGATTACATAGGTTTTGAACGTATCAAACGAGCAGCAGTCAAAATAAAACAAGAGCACCCAGTCAACGCACTTGACTTAGGGTTCAAACACTACATACTTTCTGAGCCAAATCAAAACACCTTGGATAAATTAGTCAGCTTCGATAAGGCAGTCTTGTTGGTGGAAACGAGCATTTTGGATGAATTTGGCAAACCCACGATTTTGGCCACTTGGATGAATGCCGATGGGTATGGCCTCACGGAAACGGCCCAAGCCATTGAATTGGAGGGCTATACCGCTTACCACCATCAAAAACATTTGTATTTAATCGACGGTGGTTTTACGCTGGATAGCATGAAAGCACTCTTGAGTAAATACGATGCCGAAGGGCATTTTAATCCTGAAAATTTGGTGCTGTTTGGGTATAGCTTCCCTGAATGGAGCATCAATGAGATGATCGAGAAAAACCTTCGTATCCTCAACGATGGCGAGAAGAACTTGAAAGTCAACATCACAGTAAGGTACTAACACCTATGGAACTGATACTAAAAAATGATTTGCCCCATCAGGTAACAGGGTACATGTCCATAGCCAATGTACTGAATGTAGATTTGATCGAGAAGAACAGCCTCTACTATCAAAATCCTACAATCCAGCTAGACAGACAGGCCCTATTGACCAATCTTGCCCAAGTGCAAAAGGAAAATGCCATAGCGGTTGACCATAAAGCACACAACGCAATAGGCAGCTACCTCAACTTGGATGTTAAGATGGAAACGGGCACGGGTAAAACCTATGTGTACACCGCTGCGATGTTTGAACTACACAAGAGGTATGGGATAAATAAATTCATCGTCGTCGTGCCTACACTCGCCATTAAAGCTGGCGCCAAACAGTTTATGCAGGATGGTTACTCCAAGCGGCATTTCAAAGACCAATGCGGATATGGTACAGAACTGAATTTGCTTGTGTTGGAAGCTGCTAAAAAGAAAAAGGGCAAAAACTACTTTCCAGGTGTCGTGAGGGAGTTTGTAGCGGGAAGCAGCCAAAACATGAATAAAATTTACGTGCTGCTTACGAACATGAGCCTGTTGGGCGGCACCTCAAAATTGTTGACGGATACCTACGATTATGGGGTAGAAGGATTCTACAAACCCATTGAAGGCATCAAGGCCACCAAGCCCTTTGTCATCATTGATGAACCACACCGTTTCAGCAAAACGCAAAAAGCCTACGAGTTCATCGAAAAGAACATTTGCCCACAGGCAATCATCCGATTTGGTGCAACATTTCCCGAAATAGAAACAGGCAAGGGCAAAGCCAAGCTAAAACGGAAGGATTATCATAACCTGTTGTATGATCTGAACTCTTTTCAGGCATTCAACCAAAACTTGATCAAAGGAATTGCCAAGGAACATTTTGAGCCAGTAAGCAAGAAACAGGATAAGGTTAAGATTGTGAGTGTACAAAGCAAAACATCTGTACGCTTGAACCTCATTCAAAAAGATGGCCCGACAAAACCCTTTGAATTGAAAAAGGGAGACAGCTTGGGAATAATTGCCCCAGAACTAGAGGGCATAGTAATCGACGGAATTACTTCCAGTTCAGTTGAATTGTCCAACGGCCAGGTAAAATCCACAGGTGAACAATTTAGCACGGATATTTATTCAACCTCCTACCAGGAAAGCATGATTCGGCTTGCCTTGGAACGCCACTTCGAATCGGAAAAGATTAATTTTACCAGAAACAGTAAGATTAAGACCTTGGCGCTATTTTTTATCGATGACATTTCTTCGTATCGTGTAATTGAAGGCCAGGAGAAGCAACCCTATCTCAAGGAAGCCTTTGAACGATTACTATCGGAAAAAATAGATGCCGTCATTCCAACACTCACCGAGCATGAAAGTGAATACAAAGAATACTTGTTGGCGACAAAATTAAATATTCGTGAGGCCCATGAGGGATATTTTTCACAGGACAATAGTAACAGTGAGGATGAAATAGCAAAAAGAATTGAGCAGATTTTGTATGATAAGAAAACCTTACTGTCTCTCAGGCATAGGGATGGCAGTTTCAATACCCTTCGGTTTTTGTTTTCTAAGTGGACGCTCAAAGAAGGTTGGGACAATCCGAATGTTTTTACCATTGCCAAGCTACGCAGCAGTGGTAGCGAAACTAGCAAAATACAGGAAGTTGGTAGGGGTTTGCGTTTGCCAGTCGATGAGTTTGGTAACCGCATTTCCAATGAAGAATTTAAACTAAACTACATCATTGATTTTACAGAAGCCGATTTTGCTGAAAAATTGGTTAGTGAGATCAATTCAGATTTGCCCCAAGGATTTATACTTTCCTACGAAAAGATCACTGAGGTTGCCGTTAAAAGGAATATGGATTTTGATGAATTGTTTGTGGAGTTACTGACCAAGAAGTATATTGATCACATCAAGAAAATAAGACCAGAAAACAGCGTTCAGTTTTTTGAGGAATACCCAGAGTTTGCTGTTGGTCTAAAGCAGGATAAAGTGGTAGATCGCAACAAAAAGAAGGATAAGAAGATCGTTATCCGTGCCGCAGTTTATAGTGAGCTGAAAACTCTTTGGGAAGAAATAAATCGAAAATATATTTTGCATTATGAACGGGTAGAGCAGGACAATTTTCTTTTTAATGAGCTAATGGAATTTTTCGAGCAGGGTGTTTTTTCAGATGTTTACATTGAAAGTAAACGTGTGGAATTAAATACGTCAGGTACAAAGGCAACATTGATGGAAGAATCTGGCGTGCAGTACAAAATTAGCAAGCCTTTGCCTTACAATGAGTTTTTGAAACGCATTAGTCGCCAAACAAATCTGCCTATTCAATTGCTTCATTCAGTCTTTTTGCAGTATAGTAAAGAAAGTATTGTTCCTTCGGCAAAAATCAATGAGCAAACTGCCGCCAACTTTGTAAGATTGTTTCAAGATTGGAAGGTAAATAATTTGAGTGGGAGATTCAGCTACTCCAAGGCAAACCTGCCTTTAAGAGCAACTGCACTGACATTTTCAGATGGCACGTCCAAGCCCGAGATCACACAGGGCGTTATAGGGACCAAATTCGTAGAGGGAACCCCACCTGATAAATACCTGTATGATGTATATGCCTATGACTCTCCTTTAGAAAAAGACAACATTTTCGTAAATATTGAGGAGATTATCGTTTATGCAAAGATTCCGAAGAGGAGCATCGCAATTCCCACGATTACAGGTCAGTCATACAGCCCCGATTTTATGTATGTGGTGAGGAAGACCAATGGCGATAAGGTCTTGAATATAGTGATAGAAACTAAGGACGTTGAGGATCAGACTACGCTTAGGGGGACAGAACAAGCCAAGATCGATTGTGCAAGGGTCTTTTTTAACCAACTTGAGATAGATGGCTACAAGGTTGAATTTCAAGCACAATTGAACAATAGGAAAATTCAGCAAATAATTGATGAGGTATTATCGGCAGGGAGTGCGATGTCTTGAAAAGGTTGTAGAAACCAATGTTGTAGTATGAAAATCAAAATCGCATTTTTCAAAAGAGCTTTTTTAAACATGAAAAGTACATAAAAATGGAAAGAATTATTAAGCCTCCTAAAACCCCTGCTTTTAAGGCAACAACTGGAATAATCATTATGTCCGTGATGCTACTTGGTGGCGGAATTTATATGAGTGAATCATTTCTAATAACACTAGGGATGGTGATGTTTACAATTTTTGGCCTTCCGATAATTTATATGGCTTACAAAGTAAAAAGGTGGAATTTTCTGTATACCTTTAACGATAAGGGTGCTGAATTCGACTACCAAGGAAGTGCATTTTCAAAACCAATCAAAATAAAATACACTGATCTTGATGTTGACAAAACGGTGAAATATCTGGGATGGAAAAGGGAGAATAAAGCATTGAACTTCTTAGGAGAATTGGTGCGAATTTCCACATCGGCAGCATTTCTTGAAATCGACATAAATGAATTGAGTAAAAAAGAGAGATATTTTTTTCTAAAGAATGGTAGAAAATTAAATATGGGTTACCACATCATGTCTGATTCAGATAAGGAATACGTAGTTTTTAAATTACGTGAAATAATAAAACAAGTAGTTGAAATTGAAAAATAGAAAAGAAGCCCATGTATAACGGAAGCTAAAATATCAACAGCCTCCATTAGTCAGCTACTACATTTAGCCGAGTCGTTGGGAGATTCAAAATAACTTCTATGGAACTTAGGCTAAGACACGAAGCCCCATCGTGGGGCTTTGCGTGGAAAGTATTAAAGTAAAGTCGGCAAAAACCTCAATACGGCTGATTCACCCTACGCAAAACATCCCAAAGAATCTCAGCCCGTTCCTGAAAAAACTCAAGATAGTTCCCACAATGCTGTAACCATCCGCCCAACCCCATCTACTAAAAGTCCCGCAAAGGTTTACACCTTGGCCATGGGCAGCTGTTCTGCGATCACGTTGATGGTGTGATCCGATATTTTGGAGAGGGTTTCTGTCAGCCAGGCTTGCGGGTCGATGCCGTTGAGTTTGGCTGTTCCGTGCAGGGAATAGATGTAACCATCCGCCAAACTCGCATCGACACGGTGGTGAATCAAGATGGGGTTTGGCGGATGGTTGCCAACAAACCATTTCTTGTTGAAACGCCTGTGTTGAACTTGACACGACTCTAGTGTCGTGTCAAGGCTAAAAGGCGACTTTGAAAAAGAGACGGCGCCTTCGGCGCGTAACACTTTGGATGGCACTTTCACCGGACGCTTACGCATCCGGCTACCCAGAGACGGCACCTTCGGCGCGGCAACCAAAGTTTGCGAGGAGGAAGAAAACCCTGATTTTAGCCTTGACAGCATACCAGGGAATGAATGCGGCAGAATCGGCTTCGGGATGCGTGGAGTTTGGCGCTTGGGGTTCAATTTGTTGGAACAAAGCTGTATTTTGCAACAAATGAGATGGTTCACGTTCATGATGACACGGGCGATGCGCGCACTCGCCATACTCCTGGGAGCATCGGGGATCCTGTCTTGCGTCTGGGCGCAGCAACCACAACCCGACCTCCAAACCCAAGTCCAAACACTTGAGGGCCTAGCCAAAACCAATCCTCCCGCAGCCTACAGCCTCGCAGCGCAAACCCTCCAGGCCGCCACCGAAGAGGAAAACATCGCGCTGCAAGCCAAGGTAACCGCGATCACATCCGCCATTTACATTCGCCTCAACAAGCTCGATAGCACCGCTTATTTCGCACGTCGCTCGCTCAATCTTGCACTGAGCTCCGGCGATAGCTTGCAGATCGCCGACAGCTACAACCAATTGGGGAATGCGTTTGAAGCCACGGGGCGAGCGGACAGCGCTTTGACGGCTTATTCGGAGGGCTTGCGGCTGGCGAAGCTGATCGATGTGCCGAAGACGATCATCAAGCTGAGCTTGAATGTCGGCATGATCCAACGCACCCTGGGCCGCTACCCCGAGAGTCTGGCGCTGCTGCTCGCAGCCCGGGACCAGAGCGAGCGCGACAGCATCTACAACTTCCTGCCCAACATTTTGCTTTCGCTGGGCGAATTGTATGTCATGATGGGAGAGGAGGGCGCGGCGAGCGACTACCTCTACCAAGCGCTGGAGGCAGCCCGCAAGGCCCAATCGCAGGGCTTGATCGCACGCAGCATCTTTGCCCTCGGCGCCCAAGCCAAGGAAGGCGGCGACACCTTGGAGGCGCTTTGCTGGTACCAAGAGGCGCTGGCATTCGCCCAAGCGGCAGGCTTGCGTGGCGTGGAGGCCAAGGCGAGCGCTGAGGTCGCACAGGTGTATGCCATGCTCGGGCAGCTCGATCGCGCGCTGCCCGCCGCGCAGGCAGCCGTCCAGATCGCCGAGCAAGACCGCGATGTGATCTCGATGGGACTCGCCTATGAGGTCTTGGGCTTTGTCTACCTCAAAAGCAAGCGCTACGACCAGGCGTTCCAGTCCTGTGGCAAGGCCAACAGCCTCGCCCAGGAACTCGGCCAATTCAATGCCATCGCAAACACCTGCGACTGCCTCTGGCGCAGTGCAGCAGGTGCAGGTCGCTACAAGGAGGCTTTTCAGTATTACCAGCAATACGTGCATTGGCAGGATAGTCTCACGGGTGCGGAAAATGCCTACGCGATCGCCCGCATCGAGGAGCGCAACCGCTTTGAGCATCAGCACACCGCCGACAGCCTCGTGCAGTTGGCCAAGGACCACCGGGCGGCGGCGGCCCACGAGGCCGAGATGCATGCCGAGCAGCTCAAGAGCGAGCGCATCTTGCTGGCAGGCATCGGTGTGATGGCGCTGGGGCTGCTGGCAGCGGGCGGCTTGGTCATTTTCAGGCGGCAGGCCCGCCGCCTCCATGCCCAAAATGTATTGATCCAGTCCCAAAATCGCTCCATCCAGCAGGCGCTCGACGACAAGGAGGTGCTGCTGCGCGAAGTACACCACCGCGTCAAAAACAACTTGCAGATCATGATCAGCCTGCTCGACATCCAAGCCGACCAAACCGATGGCCAGAGCCCGCGCGAGATTTTGCAGGCGAGCAAGGGCCGGGTTCAGTCCATGTCGCTCATTCACCAAAAGCTCTACCAGCAAGAGCACATGGCAGCGCTGCATTTTGATGTGTACTTGCGCCAGCTGGCGACCGAGATTCAGGCGATGTTTCAGACGCAAGGGAATGTCGCACTCAGTTTTGAGCTGGAGGAATGCGCCCTGGGCATCGATCAGGCGGTGCCGCTCGGCCTGATCCTGAACGAGTTGCTCACCAATGCCTACAAGTATGCCTTTGTGGGGCGGCAGGACGGTCGGTTGCGGCTGAGCCTGCGGCGGGCTGAGGGCCAGCGCTATAGCTTGGTGGTCGAGGACGATGGGCCGGGCATGCCCGCAAATTGGAATGCAGCTGCATCCAGCTCATTGGGCATCAATTTGATACGTGGATTGTCGCGGCAGCTCCGGGCACAATTCAGCATCGAGAAATCCGAGTGGGGCGGCGCCAAGTTTGTCGTTAACTTTGAACCCAAAACCGCATGAGCAGCAAGCGCATCTTGATCGTAGAGGATGAGTTTATCATTGCCCAAAACCTGATGCAGATCCTCAGCGGCTTGGGTTATGCGGTCGCGGGCCATGCCTTTGATGCCGAGGAGGCGCTACAGATCTTGGCGGATGGCGGGGCTGACTTGGCGCTGCTTGATATCACCTTGGGGCAGGGCATGGATGGCATCGCATTGGCCCACGAGATTCAGGCGCGGTACGGCATTCCTTACCTTTTCCTCACCTCCCATTCCGACAGCGGCACGATCCAGCGGGCCACCGACGCCCATCCCGCCGGGTTTTTGGTCAAGCCATTCAAGCCGAGTGACATTCATGCGGGCATCGAGGTCGCGCTGGCCAATGCAGCGCCCAATCCCTTGGGCGACCATACTTTTGTGAAGGTCGGCACGCAGCTCAAAAAAGTCATTTACGGCGAGATCACATTGCTCCAGGCCGACCGCGTCTATGTCGAGCTGCATCGCAAGGGCGCCCCGCCCCTCATTGTGCGCGAGAGCCTACATGCATGGGAGGAAAAGCTTCCTCCCGGCTTCTTGCGCGTGCATCGCAGCGCAATCGTGCAACTCAAGCACGTCGATGCCGTGAACGCCCATACCGTCACGGTCGATGGCATGGACATCGTCGTGACCAGGTCTGCGAGAGAGGAAGTCCTCGCGTGGATACAAGCGAGGAAGCGCTAGACGAAACGTTTCCCCATCGCCCACTTGTGAATGCAATTGATTTCTCGCACGTGACCCGTTATGTAAGAAAAAGCAAAACATTATCTTGGACAGCGTGGCAGCATGTCCCAATATCACCTTCATGTTCTTGATTTCGAACTTCGGATATCAGTATCAGAAGACGTCTCTAGGTCGCAGGTGATCATGAACCTTTCACCGGACTTAACAAAAACACCAAAAGCAATGGCAATCGTTTTTGTTTCGGATCATTTATGCAAGGTTTGGGAACAAAGTCCCAAACTATGTAATAAAAACTCCTACTTTTGTAAATAGATTGGCTTTCCCTCTTAGGCCAACTAACGATTGTTTTACCACCTAAGTCACATTGAAACGAAGTTACTTCATAGTATTTCTGTTACTCTTGTGCACCAGCTCCCTCTGGGCGCAAGAGTTCGATTTTAAGCATCCGCTTAAGATTTCAGGGGGTGCAAACATCAATACAGGCTTCTACACGGCATTTGGGGCACCGAGTCGCCGTCCACCATTCACCTACGCACTCCAAGCCAATCTCAACCTGAAACTCCTCGGGGTGATCGATGCACCTTTCAGCGCCAGCTTCAGTCAGCAACAGGCCGGCTTCACCCAGCCCTTCAACCAAGTCGGCATTTCCCCAAAATACAAGTGGATCACGACCCATATTGGGTGGCGCAGCATGACCTTCAGCGACTTTACGCTCGCAGGGCATACTTTCTTGGGCGGCGGGGTGGACCTTACACCCAAGAATTGGAAAATCTCGGCGATGGCAGGTCGTTTCAGGAAACCCATCGAGGAGGCCGAGGCCCTCGCCAATGGTGCCACCACTGCCTACAAGCGCATGGGCGTCGGCCTCATGGTCGGCTATGAGAAGAATGGCAACGGCATCGAGGGCTCCATTTTCACCGCAAAAGACCAAATCAACTCCATTGCGACACCGGTCGCCAGTGCCGACGTTACTCCGGAACAGGGCTTGGTCATGGGCATCAAGGGCAAGAAAAAACTGGGCAAGAAGCTCGACATCGAGGCCGAATATGCCCAGAGCGCGATCACCCGCGACATCCGCGGGCCGGTCGCGAGCCTCGAAGGCGGCAGCAGCCTCGCCTATTTCGGCCCATTTTTCCAGCAGCGCAGCGGCTCGGCAAGCCACGCGGCCTACCAAGGCAAGATTGGCTACAAGGCCAAGGCATGGAACCTGGCGCTCAAGTACAAGCACATCGACACCGACTACCGCACGCTCGGCGCCTACTTCTTCAACAACGACGTCGAGGACGCGACCTTGAACGGCTCCACCTCACTCTTCAAGCAAAAGGTGAGCCTGAGTGCCAGCGTCGGAGGGCAGCGCAACGACCTCGCCCAGATCAAAGCCACCCGCAACAGCCGCCTTATCTACAGCGCGAATGTCGGCTTCGCCCCCAGCCAAGATTGGAACTTCAGCTTGAACGGCTCCAACTTCAGCTCCTTCCTCAAGGTGGACCAAAACATTCTCACCGACTCGCTCAACTTCTACCAAGTCACCCGCAATGCCGCCTTCAATGCGATGCATAGCTTTGGTGGAGACGATGCCAAGCAGAGCCTGAGCGGCAATGTAAGCTACCAAAACGCAGTGGGACGCAAGGAATACAGCATCGTGCCCGAGAGCGCCACCGATTTCTACAATGTCGCCTTGGCCCACACACTCAAGAAAAAATCGCTCGGCTTGGACTTCAACACGATGCTGAGCTATACCCACACGATTTTGCCGGGCACGACCACGACCTTCATGGGGCCGACATTTGGTGTGTCGAAGGGATTATTGAAGAAAAAAGCAAAATTGACGTTCCGTACATCGTTTCAATCGGTATTCAACGATGCCGCCTTGAGCTCGACCGTGTGGACCAACCGCCTCAATGGCAACTATAAAGTCGGTGAGCACCATGGCATCACAGCCAGCATCGATTTCCTGAGGAAGTCGGCCTACGCGACCAATGCGACGAAGCTCTCCGAAATGCGCGGTACGATCGGTTATTCCTTCAACTTTTGAGCTATGAGAATGCCTGCACGACATATCCCCTCGCTTTTCAAGCTCAGCAAAGTTGGCTTTGTAGCAGCGTCCATCCTCGCGCTCACTCTCGCACTCTCACTGCGCGTAAGCGCTCAGACGTATCCAGCCGTCATTCAGCTCACGGTGCAGCCGCCCTACTCACCCTACCTCACCGACCTGATGCAGCCTGGGCAGGAACGCATCCTCCTCAACGTGAATTTTCTGGATCAATCAGAACCCTCCTGGGATGCCAAAATCCGCCTATCGATTGAGGGCAATGGCTTGGTCCTCAAGACCTCGCGTCAATACTATCAAACGGTGACGCTCACACCCGGCCCCAACCTCATCGACGCCGTGCAAATCGAGCAACTCCTCGATTTCAGCAAGATGGATGTATTGGGCACCAACAAAAACGACTTGGTGAATGCCGGCCGCCTTCCTGAAGGCACCTATACCTTTTGCGTCGAGGTCCTCGACGCAGGCCGCGAGATCGCCTTCGCACTGCCGGGTTGCTACACCGCAACCCTGATCCAAAACAATCCGCCACAGCTGGTGACGCCTCAGTGCGGCGCCGTGATCTCCGCAGCAGGCGGCCAAAACATCCAGTTCAACTGGATCCCGATGCACGACCCCTCGATCCAGGTGCGCTACGAAATGAAGCTCGTGCAGGTGCCCGCTGGCATGAACGAAAACGATGCCATCAACGGCACCTCGTTCCCGATCCTGGATTGGCTGGAGATCAATTCTACGAGCTTCACCTACGGTCCCGAGCAATTGCCGCTGGACCTGAACCAAAAATATGCCTTCCAGATCCGCGTGGTGGATGTGAATGGCCTCACGACCTTTGAAAACGACGGCAAGGCGCCTGTGTGCTGGTTTACCTACGGTTACAGCAACGACGGCACCATCGACCTCACGGCACCCGCCCACCAAGTGCGCGTCGATGACCCCGAAAAGGTTGATTTTGCGTGGGGAGGCCCCAGCAATGCCACGGCAGGTCAGCAGCTCAAGTACCACATCAAGGTCGTGAAACTTGCCGCAGGCGAGCGCGTGACCAACCAAGCCGCTGCCGCTGCCTACATGACGCGCACCCAAGGCGTGTGGTATGACGACTCCACCGACATCATGCCCAACATCTATGGCGGTTCCCTCACAGTGGAGCAGCCGCTGGAACCCGATGCCTACTATGCCTGGCAGGTGAAGTCGAGCACCGATGGCTTCAAGACCGCCAAGTCTGAGATATGGGAGTTCAAGGCGCCACCTGTCGTGTATTCATTTTGGGTGGCCGATGGCGCCTATATGATCACGGTAGAAAATACCAGCAGCGTCACGAAAGTGAGCTCCACCAAGTACAGCAACCTCTCCGGCACGGGCAAGGTTGTCTTGGCAACGGGCGAGCAGCCGACAGAGGTGAGCTACAGCGGCCTCACGGTCGAGATGGTCGCCAACAAATGGGTACTCAAGGTCGGTGAGGTCGTGATTCCACGCACTGAGAGCAAGGAGCTGGACTTTGGTGACTATGGCGAGGGCAACTATGAAATCAATGCCTGGGTGCTCACGTCGATGGAGTTTCTGGCCCAAGGCCAAGTAAAGTGGCGTTTTCCCTTGTCGGTGAATGCGCCGGGCAATGCCATGGTCATCTCCGCTGAAAATGTGCGCCTCAATTACCTGAACAAAATCTTGAGCGGCGCGGTCGCATTTGCCGAAAACCAAAGTTATGACCTCTTGATTCCCATGGGCTTCAAGGTCAAATACAAGGCACCCTCGCAGTTCATCGTCGCGCCAGGCGGTGTCACGACCTTGAAAATGGCCGGCAATGTCTATTTCCCCGGCAATCTCAAGACGGTGTCGGGCGATCCATTTTCCGTGCCGTTTGAAAATGTCTCCAATCCATGGTACATGGTCGTGGAGCGGCAGGCAGGCGGCGAGAAACTCGTCCTGTTTTCTGCGACCAAGATGACCTTGCAGCCCAAGAGCTTTGTGGTCGATTTCTCGGGCGGGCAGTCGCCTGCGGGGATTTTCTCAGGTCAGCCAGACTGGGTGGGGGTGTACATCACAGAGTACAACATTTTCTTACCCACCGATTTTGACGAAAAAAACCAACTGAGCCTCACGGAGCAGCAGGTGCTCACCTACGTCTCGAGTTCGCCAGGCTTCCAGCCCTCTTGGATCACGGCAGGTGGACTCAACCTGGACTTGACCGCAGCTTTTGAGAACAGCAACGCGGCGCCCTATTATGCGCGCATCAATACCTTTCAGGGCAAGTTTTCCAGCTTGCGCCTGAAAATCGAAGACAATTCGCTCAGCGACAGTAGATTTATTGGCTTTCTCAAGGTGCCTTTTTTGGATGCGCAGCGCAAACTCGACTGGGTAGCACCGATTGCTGGCAATGGCATTCAAGGGGCTTATTTCAATGAGGACTCGCTCAAGGCATTTTCCAAGACCTACAATCCGCTCGACACCTTGAGCAAGGTGAAGCTCGACATCAATCAAGCGGTGTTTGAAGGTGGCGACCACATCAAGATGAATGTGGACTTGGAGTGGCCCAAAATGCAGGTGAAGCTCGATCATGCCCCTGGTCTCAAGGTCTGGGGCAACAACGAGATCGGTTTCAATGAGCCCAATGGCAAGCGTGATCTGGCGACACAAGTGCCTGTGAGCCTCGGCGGAATGAGCGGCGTGGCCGATGCGGTGGGTGCCTTTTATGAAAACGGCGTTTACGGCTTCACGATGTTCACGCAAGTGAGTCTGCCGGGTGGCATCACCTGCCCGGGCGCGCCCATAAAGGTTTCTGTGGCGGGTACAGGCGGTGCCGCCGCCCCCAACATCGTCTATACACGCGTGGATGGCAAGGCCAAATCAGCCAAGTTCAGGATCGGGCCGATCAAGCTCGTGATGAGCAATAGCCTCGTGGACATGGATGTGTTTGCAGATTACATCGACGATGACCCTGTGTTTGGAACCCGGTTTGAGGCCAAGGGCAATATCATGGTGAAGCAGCCCGATCCGATTGTAGCCACGGCCCGTGTGGTGATCTCTCAAAACAACGGGACTAAATTCTGGTACCTGCGTTGCGCCGCTCAGGGCCTCAACAAAGTGATCGAATCCTACCCGGCATTTTCGCTCAATGGCTTTGACTTTCAGGCCTACCACAATTTGGCAGCGCCAACCGGCATGGCATTTGCCAAGCCCAACCAATTCAATGACTTCTGGAACCTGAATGCCGCCGCCAATGGCGTGAATTGCATCGACGGATTGGTCGTGACACCCGGCGTGGCACTCGGCATGTATGGCAAGCTCGGCCTGCACGACACGCCGAGCGGCAAAAAACAAAAAAGCGGCCCGATCAAGATCACCGAGGGCCTGCCGAGCATCGGCGACATCATGCCCAACATTCCCGGTCTTTGCGACCTGCAATACAAGGGCAAGAGCGTCTGTTCCTACATTCGGTGGCCATGGGAAGGCCTGAGCCTTTGCGACATCCACGTGCCCTACTTGGACAATGGCGCCATCAAAACCAAAAGCTGGTGCGATGTCGATCTCTTCAAGGTGAATTGGCCACAGTTGCAGTTTTGCGACTTGCGCCTTGCCAGCGGCAAGAAACTGGGCGACTACACGCTCGGCGAATTGGGATTCTCGGAGATCAATATCTGCGACCTCAAGCTGCCCAACGGCTCGGGCATCTGCGAATTTTTTGACATCGGCGGCAAGTTTTGCGACATCAAGGATGCCAACGGCCCCCTGTGCAACAAGAAGCTGTGCAACCTCATGCCCACGCTGCCACCGGTTTGCGAATGGAAATTTCCCGGCATCAAGCCCCTCTGCAACTTCAGCGTCGGCGACATCATCCCCAAAGTCGACCTCTGCCAATTCGTGAGCCAGGCTGGCGGTCACTCCGTCTTCTGCGATTGGAGCTGGCCCGACATTTTCCCCGACGTGCCCAATCCCTGCGACTTTCGCTTGCCCAATGGGACCAAGCTCTGCGCCATCACCGCCAACTGGTGCGACATCATCGTGCCCGTGATGCGCAATGGCGCTATTCAGCAGGTGCCGCTTTGCGAGGTCAAGTGGTGGGAAGTCGATTGGCCGAATGCGAATGTCTGCGATTGGAAGGTCAATGGGCAGTCGCTCTGCAACGTGAACTTCAAGTTTTGCGACCTGCGCTTCCCGCTCACCGACGAGAAGCCTTGCGACCTCATCCCCAATTTCTGCGACCTCGAGGAGCCGATCTCGGGCAAGAAGTTCTGCCAGATGAGCATCTTCGACATCGACTGGCCCAATTTCAACTTCTGCGACTTGAAGTGGCCCAATTCCAACCGCAAGTTGTGTAACATCAGCTTCAAGTATTGCGACCTGAAAAATCCGCTGAATGGGCAGGAGCCGCCGTTGTGCAACATCAACTGGCGCAAGCTGCTCCCGAGCCTCCCCAATATCTGCGACATGGAGCTCAAGATGCCCGATGGCTCCAGCAAAAAGCTATGCAGCATCGGCCTCAACATCGACATCCCGAGCATCTGCGACCTCAAATTGGTCGATGACTTGGCGCTCTGCAAGATCAAGTTGCCCAATTACAACCTGCCGCCGATGCCCAATCTTCCTCCGATTCCGAGCATCCCCGGCTTGCCTGAAAACATGTACCAATGGATGTTCATGGCAGGCTTGCGGGTGGAAGTGCAAAACAGCGGCGCCGTGAGCAAGATCGCGATGGACGGCAACGGCTGGTTCTTCACGTATCGCTTGGATCCGAATTCCTCCTACCTCGCACGTGGTTTTGGGGGAATGGAGATCTATCCGCAGCAGAAGAAAATGGAGTTTCACCTAGAGGGAGAGTCGGGGTCGGTGAAGACCGATTTCGGCACGATCAAGCCCATCTGCGCCAAGGGCAAGATCGACGGCTTTTTCTCTCGCAGTGATTGGGCCATCGATGTCGGCACCCGAAACAATCCACTGGAGGTGGAGCTGGGTTGCATCAGTGCCTTGAGCAGCAGTGGCTACATCAAGGCGCGGCCCTCGGGCTTGCTGGCCCATGGCGAGATCAACAAGCATGCGGAGACCAGTGGGGGCTTTGATGCAGGTATCGGCTCGATCGATTTTTGGGCCAAGGCGCACCTCGATGTGGCCGCCGAAATCGGGCTCTCTTTTGATGATCCCGCAATCTTTGGCTCGATCTCAGCAGACGCAGGTGCCTCGGCCGGGGTGGATGTCACAGCCCTGGGCGTGACCGACAGCTATGAATTTGCCTCAGTCAATGTAAGCGGCGAACTCAGCTTCAAGATCAACGACAACTTGTGCATGGCTGGCAAGCTTCATGGTGAAGTGAGCATTTTGGGCTCCGGAATCGGTCTCACGGTCGGGGTCGAGGTCAAGAATGGCTCGGTGAGCTTCCCTGAGGATCCAGACAGATGTTATTGATGCGAAAAACGATTGCTCGAAAGCAGCAGTCTGAAAAGAAGACAATGAATGGCGTTTTGAAACATATTGGGGTTGCGGTGCTGCTGGTTTTGCTGGCACAGGCGGGCTATGGGCAGCGTAAGGTCTTGGCGATGCCCGACGACGGTGGTGTGTGGGTGCGCTGGACCGAACCCAATCTCAAGAGCAAAAACGGGATCAATATTTACCGGCAGGAGGCAGGTGCAGGGGAATGGAAGCTGTTGAATTCGGCGCCATTCACTTACGGCCAAGCCGACATGAGTGCCGCCATTGCCCAAAATCCCGGTCTCAAGCGCACCAAGGAACTCGCCGACGGCATGCGGGAGAAAGACAAATTGGAAGGCATCGGCCTCGCCTTGGTCCTCACCAACGCCGTCGAGAGCCGCGAATTTTCCAATTACCTCGGCATCATTTACCACGACAAGAGCGCCCAGCCCGGCAAAGAATACCGCTACGAGGTCAAGGAAGTCGCAGGCGGATCAGAGATCAGCTACGGCCAATCGGGCTATGTGAAAGCAGGCAAATTGCAGCGCGGCCCAGCCCCGACCGAGTTAAGAACGAAGGAAGGCGACGGCAAGCTGTTTTTCTCCTGGAATCCCGACCAAACGCGGCTCACCGGGGCACACATCTATTACAAAATCGGCGGCGGAAGCTGGCAGCGCTTCAACCGAAAGATCATCCTGCCGAGCAAAGTGCCCCAAAAAGGCGGTGAAGCCAAATTTGCCGAATGGCTCTTTTTCGCAGACAGCCTCCAAAACGGCACCACCTATACCTGCATGATCAAGGGCGTGGACTTCTTTGGTTTCGAAACCGAGGCGAGCAGCGAGGTCAAGCTCACGCCGGTCGACAAGACGCCGCCCGCGCAAGTGAGCAAGTTTGAGCTGCAAGTGGCGGTCGACAAAGTCACCGCCACTTGGGACCTCCCCAACGCCAAAGGCGTCGAAGGCTTCAACATCTACCGCCTCAATGGCAGCGACAGCGTCTTCACCAAGCTCAACAAGCAGCCGCTCGCCGTGAGCCTGCGCAAGTATGAGGAAACCGTGCCCGAGGTCGGCGTCGCCTATACCTACGCCATCGGCACCCTCGACAAAGCCGGCAATGAAAACCGCACAGAAGGCCGCTCGATCCAAGTCTTTGACATCAAGCCGCCCGTCGCAGTGCGCAACCTCAAGGCAGTTGCCGACACGGGCGTGATCAAGCTCACGTGGTTTCCCAATCCGGAAAAGGACCTGGCTGGCTACCTTGTGTACCGCATGGCCAAGACGACGATCCAGGGCGATACCATCCTCGTCACCCCGGCCGCCCTCACCACCGCTGCCTACAACGACACCTTGCCCAAGGTTGCCAAAAACCAATTCGTGTACTTCGTGAAGGCCGTCGATACGAGCTACAACCAGAGCGTGATGAGCGCACCTGCGATGGCCATCTTGCCCGACCCGGAGCCACCGCAAACGCCGACCGTCAAGAGCATCCGCAAGGAGGCTGAGTCGCTGCGCATCGTGTGGCTGCCCGGCATGGAGTCTGATTTGGCGGGCTATATTGTGTACCGTTCCACCAAAGAGTCGGGTCCAGACAGTATTTGGAAACCGCTCATGGAGCGACCGTTGGGCGCCAAAGACACAGCTTATGCCGACCGCAACATCGAGGCTGGTGTGAGCTATTATTACTGTGTGCAATCTTTCGACAATGCAGGCAATCGCTCTGGGAAATCGCAGGCATTCATGGGCAGCGTGACCACCATGCGGGTGAAGGCGGTACCGCAAGACATCGAGATCAAGCATGCCAAAGGCAAGCCCGACGCCACGATCACTTGGACATTGCCCAAGAGCGACGACGTGATCGGCTGCATGGTCTATCGCAAGGAAGGAAAAGATCAATTTCTGCCTGTTTCAGGTCTGGTGAAGGATTACAAAGTCACCGACACCGGCTTGAAGAAGGGCAGCACATATTATTATGAAATTCGGGTGTTTGACAAGGTTGGCAATTTTGCCAAGTCGGCTCCCATCACATTGACTATCGTGGCGGAATAATTCATCGGAATTCGAATATGAAATTCACCAAATCTTCAATTGCACCGTTTCTCTTGCTGTACCTATGCTTGACGGTAAATATGGGAGTCTATTCCCAAATCGGTGTCGGCACCACCACGCCCCATCCCTCAGCCATGCTGCACATCTCGGCGGGCGCGGGCAACAACAAGGGCTTGATCATTCCCAAGATCAGTTCGGGAAGCCGCGTGGTGCTCGACAGCACACAAAACATTGCCCACGGCCTCATTTTCTTCGATACCGACTTGCAGAAGTATTATTACTTCCACCAGTCGCCCAGGCAGTGGTTTGAGCTGGACCATGACTGGATCCGCAAGGATGTGGCTGGCGCGAGCCCGGTCGTGGGAACGCACATCTACTCCGGTGTGCCCGGCAATGTCGGCATTGGTACCGCAGCCAACGTGAATCCAGGCTCCAAGCTCACGGTGGTCGGCAATGCTGCATTTGGCAGTGCGAGCTGGACGCAAGACAGCGTGGCCCCCAATAGTTCGAGCATTATCGTGCAAACTTGGGTCGGCATCGGTCTTGCCACCCGCACCGCTGGAGGCTATGGTTTGGATGTCAAGAGCAGGGCGCGGTTTCATAGCAATGTACTTGTAGATGGCAACGTAACCGCCACCAAGTACATTGGCGAAGGTGTCGTGCCCACAGGTGGCATCATTATGTGGTCAGGCACTGTCTCAGGCAATTTCACTGGTGGTTTAGGGGTCACAGGGACTGAATATGAAGGCTGGGCGCTCTGCGATGGCCGCAATGGCACACCCGACTTGCGTGGCCGCTTCGTCGTGGGCCTCACCAACGGAGATGGCAACAACTACGGTTATACCAACGGTGATAAGAATTTTTCTCAATACAATACGATCGGTAAAAATGGAGGAGTGGATTCAATTGCACTCACCACGGCGCAAATGCCCACGCATACCCATACTGGGAATACGGATACAGATGGCTCGCATGACCATAGCATTGGGTATGATGATGGTGGTGGAGGCACGGGTTCCACCAACATTACAGTGTCCAGTGTAAGCTGCTCCGGCTGTGGCATCAATGGCTATGGATCCACGGTCACTGACGGGTGGCACAGTCACCAATTTACGACCAATAGCCGGGGCCTCGGCGAAACGCATGAAAACCGCCCGCCCTACTACGTCCTCGCTTACATAATCAAGCTCTAAGATCTTGAAAGGTATCTACCCACATATCGCCATGAAATACCTTCGCCCCACGATACGGCTGCTTGTTACCCGGCTCCGAGGAGTTTTCCTCGCACTCGCTCTCACGCTCCCACTCACTCTGCATTCACAGGTGGATCTCTACATCGCAGGCGACATCGTGCTCAGTGGCATCAACGATACGCTCTATACCCAAGGCAATGTGATCTACAACGCCGGCGCTGGCAAGCTGAACCAAGTGCCCAACTCTGCTTTGTATTTCACGGGCAATTTCCTGAACAACAACCTCACCCAGCTGCCATTCTACGTGGATTTGAATCCCTTGCTGCGCTCGCGTGGGGCCGTGGTGGCCGACCAAGGCTTTCCGCAACTCGTGGGCGGCGTGGGTAAGATCAATTTCTACAGTTTGGAAATCTCCAAGGTGCTTGCAACCCAAAAGGTCGATCTCACCAACCAAGTTACCATGTTCAACAAGTTGAAAATGAACACTGGCGATCTGAATGTGGGCAGCGCTAGCATCATTTTCAACAACAAGGACACGGCCTCCACGATCGTGGGCGAGACCGACATCAATCGGATCTATGGCGGCACGGGCTACTTGCAAGTAAAGCAGTTCCTGAACAGCAGTTTGCGCAGCCCAGCGCGTTTGGGATTGACCTTCAATAACCTACAAGACTCCGTCCTCGTGCGGCGCTATTTCTCCTCGCAGGCGACAGCCGCAGACGGCAGCATCGAGCGCTATTACGATGTGCGCAACAGCAATGGATCGATCGTGGCCGCCTTTGGCCAATCGGTCTATCTCGACACCACCGAGACCAATGGGCACGGCCAAAAAGGCAATCTGCGCATGTTCCGCTCCACCGACGATGGCGCGACCTGGAACATTGTCACCAGCACCGTGGACACCAACCTCGCCAAAGTCACCGCGCCGAATATTCAAGGCATCACGTCAGATACTGTGCGTTATACCATCGCCGACTTCGACTGCGCCAATCCTCCAATCGACAGCCTTGGGGCCGATACCAGCTTTTGCGCTGGTGATTCAGTCTTGCTAAATGCAGGAAGCGGCGTGGGTTATACATATCTCTGGAATACAGGCGCCACGACTCAAACCGTTTATGTGAACATCACCGACACGCTCTGGGTCGAGATCACCAACAACCGCGGCTGCATCAACCGCGATACGATCATCGTCACGCGCCATGGCCTGCCCTTCGTAAACCTCGCCCTCGGCCAAGACACCGTCACCGCCTGCGCCAATGTGCCCCAGCCCCTCGATGCCGCCAATGCCGGATCTACCTTCCTCTGGAGCACCGCTGCCACGACGCAGATCATCAACCTGCTGCACAGCGACACCACGGTGACCTACGACACCGTCTGGGTCCAAGTCACCGATGCGAATGGCTGCGCCAACCGCGACTCGGTTGTCTTTGAAAAATCGCCCGCGCCCGTCGTGAACCTCGGCGGCACCCGCAACATCTGCGGCGGCACCAATGCCTTCCTGAACGCGGCCTTGCCTGGCCACGCCGGCAACGTCGGCCCGGCCTATGCCTGGAACACAGGCGCATCCGTCGCCTCGATCACCGTCGGCGTCACCGGCCCCTATGAGGTCACCGTTACCAACACCTACGGCTGCCAAGCAGCCGACACGGTACAGGTGAACGTCGCCCCGAGCATCAGCGCCACAGCCACGCCCACTGACATCACCTGCAACGGCGCCGCAAATGGGAGTGTGAGTTTGAGTGTGAGTGGGGGCAGTCCCGCATTCACCTACCTCTGGAGCAACAGTGCAACCTCGCAAAATCTCAGCAACCTCGGCCCCGGCACCTACAACGTGACCGTGACCGATGCCCTCGGCTGCCTCGCCAATGCGAGCGCAGTCGTGACACAGCCCAGCGTGCTCGCCCACACGATGGCCCGCACGAACGTGACATGCAACGGCGCCGCAGACGGCACCGTGGGCGTGAGCGCAACAGGTGGCACGCCATCCTACACCTACCTGTGGAGCAATGGTGCCACGACATCCAGCCAAAGCAACCTCGGCCCAGGCACCTACTCCGTGACGGTCACCGACACCAATGGCTGCAACTTCGCCGACAGCCGCGTCATCACCGAGCCTGCCATCTTGGGCATCAGCCTCGTGAGCCAGCAAAACATCAGCTGCTCCAGCGGCAACAATGGGCAGATCGACATCTCCGTGAGCGGCGGCACGACCGCTTACAGCTATGTCTGGAGCAACGGCGCCACCACCCAAGACGTGACGGGCCTCGGCGCGGGCACCTACGGCATCACGGTCACCGACGCCAACGGTTGCCAAACCATCGCAAGCTACGTGATCACGCCGCCCACGACCCTGAGCGCCACCGAGACCCATGTCGATGTGCTTTGCAATGCTGGCACGACCGGCAGCATCGACCTGAGCGTCACAGGCGGCAGCCCCGCCTATACCTACCAATGGTCCAATGCGGCCACCACCGAAGACCTGAGCGGCATCGGGGCGGGGAGTTTCACCGTGACGGTGACGGACATCAGCGGCTGTACCGCCACCCAATCGGTGACCATCGCCGAGCCAAGCGCCATCGTGGTGACGGCAACGACCGTGGACGCCGCCTGCGGGCAGAGCAATGGCTCTGCCGCAGCGCATGTCACTGGCGGTACGCCCGGGTACACCTACAACTGGCCAACGGTCGGCAGCACACTGGATTCGATCTTTGGCATCCCAGCAGGCATCTATAAAGTGCTGGTCACCGACGCCAACGGCTGCATCGACTCCGTGTCGGCAGCCGTGAGCAACTTGGGTGCGCCCACGGTCACTTTGGACTCTGCTTCAAATGTCTCCTGCAACGGCGGCGCAGACGGGGACATCAACGTGAGCCTCGTTGGTGGCGTATCGCCATTCACCTACCTCTGGACCAATGGCGCGACGACGCTCTCGATTGCGAGCCTTGCCGCCGGAACTTATGACTTGACCGTGACCGCATTTGACGGTTGCCAAGCCTTCCTGAGCCATTTGATCACCGAGCCGACGGCCCTCACAAGCGCTGGGATCGTGACGGATGAAAACTGCTTTGGCGGCGCGACCGGTGCAGTGGACTTCATTCCCGGTGGAGGAATCTTGCCTTACGCCTACCTCTGGAGCAATGGCGCGACGAGCCAAGACCTGAGCGCCTTGATCGCTGGAACGTATTCGGTGGTTTTGACGGATAGCAATGGCTGTACCTTGAACGATACATTTGCCGTGATCGAACCCACCGCTTTGGTGCTGAGCAACACGGCGGTGAATATCTCCTGCGGAGGCGGGACCGATGGCAGCATCGACCTGACCGTGTCGGGTGGCACGCCAGCCTACACCTATGTTTGGTCCTCGGGCCAGATTTCAGAGGATCCGAGCGGATTGATTGCGGGCACCTATTACGTAACGGTCACTGACCAAGGTGGATGCGCGACGATCGACAGCGCCACGATCAGCGAACCGAGTGTGATCAGCCTCGCGATCGACAGCACCGACGTGCTCTGCAATGGTGGCAACGATGGCACGATCGACCTCACGGCGACCGGTGGCACTTTGCCATACGCCTACCTCTGGAGCAACAGCGCGACCACCGAGGACTTGAGTGGATTGGCACCCGGCAATTACTCCGTGGCCGTCACCGACTCGCTCGGTTGCACCGCGAGCATTGCCACCTCGATTGGCGAGCCGACCTTGCTCACGGCCAGCCTGAGCGCGACCGACGTCCACTGCGGCGGCAATGCCAATGGCGCTGCCATTGCCTTGGTCGCTGGCGGTACTGGCAATTACCAATTCAGTTGGAGCAACGGCGACACCACGAGCAGCATCAATGCGCTGGCTGCTGGCAGCTACGCACTCACGGTGACGGATGACAATGGCTGTACGGTGACCGGCAGCGTGACGGTGATCGAGCCGCCGACCCTGAGCTTTGCATCGACCATCGTCGATGTGACCTGCCGCGACCAAGCCGATGGCTCCATCATCGTGACGCCCTTTGGCGGCTCGATGCCCTATACTTATGCCTGGAACAATGGTGCGACGACGAGCAGCCTCATCGGGGTGGCCGCCGGGGATTACATCCTCGCGCTCACCGACTCGGCAGGCTGCGTGTACCGCGACACCATGACCGTCGATCAGGGCGATAGCGCCTTGCAAGCACGCTTCCTCATGGCCAGTGTCGTCAATGCTGGCGATACCGTCTACTTCTTGGAATTCTCGACGCCCGTGCCCACCACGACCTATTGGGACTTTGGGGACGGCACGGGTGACTCGACCAGTTACCCATGGCACATCTACGCCAACGATACCTTGGTCGATACCTCCTATTACCAAGTGAGCCTGGCCACCGCCAATGCTTGGTGCGCCGACACCGTCGTGAAGACGATCAGGGTGGTGAATGGTTCGGGCAAGTACAATCAAGGGCCAGACCAGAACGGCGTGGGCGATATTTTGAATGTCGCGGTTTTTCCAAACCCAAACATGGGTAGCTTTGCGGTGAACATTGCCCTGAAGCGAGCCATGGATGCCAAGGTCCAGGTGATCGATATGCAAGGCCGGATCGTGACGCAGCGTAAACTCACTGGGGATCAACGCTACCATGTGGATTTTGTTTTGGACAATAAGATCGCCGCAGGCGTGTATCTGGTGAACATTCAGGTGAATGAGAGCCAGAAAATGGTGCGGATTGTAAAGTTTTGATTAGAATCAAGGAATGCGAAGCAGCATGAAAATAGTAAAATTAGGCCTCTTGGGCTTGCTGATGGGATGGCTGGGCGTGCCCAATCTGGTGAAGGCGCAGTGCGTGAAACCAACCTTTTTGCAGACGATCACGGTCACCAATCCGAATGCGGTGGCCTTGACGAATTATGTCGTGAAATTCACGGTGAACACGACAGCCTTGCAAGGGGCGGCCAAACTCTCGAACAGGTTTGGCTTCGTGTTTTACGACAGCGACTGCGTGACCCAGCTCAACTACTGGCAGAGCGATGTGAATTTGTTCCCGATGGCCGCTGCCGTCTATTATGTCAAGGTCCCGAGCATACCCGCCTTGGGCAGCAAGCAGATCGTGATGTACTATGACAATGCGACGACCTGCACCCAGCTCATCCAGAATACGTTCTCCTCGGTCGGCACGGTCGCGACTGCCCCTACGGTCGGCTTCTCGGCCGCGACCACTTGGGAGCTCACCAACTACACGATTCCGGCGAATGCGACGACCTTTCGCTGGGATGTGCGCTCCGCGAATGTAGGCAATTTCAGACCCAAGACGACCTACAACGTCTCGGGCACGCAGTATGTGCAAGCCGAGGGCACGAGCCGCGGAGTCTCGATCGGTACCAACCTTTATGTCGAAGAGTTGCCGGTGGATGCAGGCGGTCACCCCGGCTTCTTCACGCCCGCCTTGCTCAACATCGCCCAAAACACGGGCCTGAACCAAAACGTGAACAGCGGCTCAGGCGACATTCCCCCCAACACCGCACCCCTCACCGCCAACGTCGCCAATACCGCCCAAGTGCAGGTGTGGTACCGCCCGCGTGCCGCCGCCGAGCCTACGACGGCATTTGGTTCGGAATTCAACCGCACCACACCCGTCACGATCTCACCCGTAGGTGCGGTCACGGCCTGCGAAGAGGACATCCTCAACTTCACAGCCTCTGGCCCCTACGTGAATTACCGCTGGTACCTGGACAACATCTTCCGCAGCTCCGGTGTGGCAACGACGCAGTCCATCAACACCTCGGGCTTCACGAGCGGCGTACACGTCCTCAAGGTCGTCGCATTTTCCAGTGCCTGCGACTCGGTGCAAGCCACCAAAAACATCACCATCAACCCACGCCCAGACGTCACGGCCCTCAATCCCGACAACGGCTGCCAATTCGCTTTGCTCAATTACAGCGCCACAGTTGGCTTGAATGGCTCGACGATCAGCACGTATGCTTGGGACTTTGGCGATGCCACCACGGGTACAGGCGCCACGCCGACACATAGCTATAGTGTGGCCGCCAACCTGAACCTGCGCTTGATCGTGACCACGACCCAAAACTGCAAAGACACCCTGGTCGAGCCGATCGCCGTCTGGCCCAAGCCGACCATCAACAGCGTCACCGAGACCGACATCTGCTGGCCCAACGCCGTCTTGTACAGCAACAACACGACGATCCCCAGCAACTGGAACACCAGTACGATCACGACCTTCGAATGGCGCTACGGCGATGGCAACAACGGCTTTGGCAGCAACAGCAGCCACGCATTTGCCGTCCCCAACCAATATACCGAGTCGCTGCTCGTGACCACCAACGTCGGCTGCAGGGACACCCTTGCCGGTTCGGTCGATGTCTGGCCCAAGCCTGACATCACGGCGATCACGGACCCCGACATCTGCTGGCCGCAGGCGGCCAGCTTCAGCAACACCACCGGCATCCCCAACAATTGGAATGGCGCCACCATCCCCACTTTCACTTGGCACTTCGGCGATGCCACCACGGGTTCTGGTTCGGTGACGACCCACGCCTACGCCGTGCCCAACTTCTACCGCGACAGCCTCTACGTCGTGAGCAGCGATGGTTGCCGCGACACCATGGCCCAGTCCATCAGCATCTGGCCCAAGCCCGAAATCGACTCGGTGACCGTGCTCGACCAATGCTGGCCCAATGGCACCAACTTCACTGGCTTCCATCACATCGCCAACAACTGGAACTCGGCTGCGGTCACGATTCATGACTGGCGCTTTGGCGATGCAGGCACAGGCAATACCAATCCTGTGTTTCACACGTATGCATTGCCCAATGTCTACACCCACACGCTCTTTGTGCAGACGGGAAATGCCTGCCGCGACACATTGGTCGACCAAGTGAACATCTGGCCCAAGCCCTCGATCAACTCGATCACCGAAGGCGACATTTGCTGGCCCAACTTGGTCTCCTTCACCAACAACACCACGATCCCCAACAACTGGGACGCGACCACGATCGCGCAGTGGGACTGGCGCTTTGGCGATGGCCAAACAGGTATCGTGCCGACCTTGAACCATTACTTCGCTGTGCCCAACCGCTACTTCGACACGCTTTTTGTACGCACAGGCGACAATTGCCGCGACACGCTCACGGGCTCGGTCGATGTATGGCCCAAGCCGCAGATCGACTCGATCATCGCGGCCGACGTCTGCGAACCGCAGACGGTGAATTTCACGCAAGCCACTGTGATCCCCAACAACTGGGACAATGCCACGATCCCGACCTACCAATGGGATTTTGGCGACGGCAACACGGGCACAGGGGCGAGTACCACTCACAACTATGCGATCCCGGGCGCCTACAACGTGCGCCTGATCGTGATCACAAGCGACGCATGCAGGGACACGCTCTTCAAGAACGTGAATGTCTATCCCAAGCCCAATGCGGTCTTCTCCATTGCCGACATCTGTTATGGCGACAGCCTTTTCTTGGTGAGCGGCTCCAGCGTATCGAATGTGCTCGGCTCCGTGATCACCGGCTACCTCTGGACATTTGGTGATGGCAACAGCAGCCAAGCAATGGATCCGAGCCACTTCTACAGCTTCGACGGCTTGTACACCGTGACGCTCGTGACCACCACCAACCATGGGTGCATGGACACCTTGGTGCAACCCGTGAATGTGTTCCCCAAGCCGAATGCGTCCTTTTCCTTCCCCCGCACCTGCCAACCGGATGCCGTGAATTTCATCGACGCCTCGACCGTGAGCTCCGGTACGATTGCCGGCTACGACTGGGACTTTGGAGACGGCGGCAGTTCGGCTGCACAGAATCCAGTCTACACCTACGCCACAGCGGATTCCTACATGGTGGAACTGATCGTGACGACCGACAATGGTTGCCTCGATACACTGGTGCGCACCTTGGTCTGGAATCCAAAGCCACTCGCCAATTTCAACTTCAGCAATGTTTGCTTCCCCGACAGCATCCACTTCATGGATCAGAGCAGCCTGGCATTTGGAAACATGCTGCGCTGGGAGTGGGATTTTGGGGATGGCGGCACCGCCATGACCACCAACCCAACCCACCTGTATGCCACCGCTGGCACCTACAACGTGCAGTTGATCGTCACGAGCGACAGCCTTTGCATGGATACCTTGGTATTGACGGCGACCTCCAATGAGAAACCGACCGCAAGCTATAGTCCCAACACGATCTGCTGGCCCGACAGTGTGCCCTTCCTGGACCTCTCCACGATCGGCGGCTCGGCCCAGGTCACTGCCTGGCAGTGGAGTTTTGGGGATGGAAGCTCCTCGACCGATCAAAACCCGATGCATTATTATCCGCATCCAGACACATTTGACGTGAGCTTCATCGCCATCAGCGACAGCGCTTGTTCCGACACTTTCCTGCAGAAATTCGTGGCATTCCCCAGACCGGGCGTGCAGTTGGGCCCAGACACCCTGTGGCTCTGCCCCTTCAACACATTGACCCTCCATGCCGGGCCCCAGTTTGTGAATTATTCCTGGCAGGACGGAGCCACCGACTCGGTGTATGTCGTGAATACCTCCGGCACCTACACCGTGACGGTCGTGGACACCAATGGCTGCATCCAAAGCGACACCGTGGAGTCTCCACTCGCCCCCAAGCCGGTATTGAGCATTGCACCTGACGACACCGTGGAGTTTTGCATTGGGAGCACTGTGATGGTCGATGCGGCGACGCTTGGCATCCAGGCCTTCCTCTGGAACAACGGGGCGACAAGCAGCGACATCACCGTCAGCACACCGGGTACCTATACCGTGATTGGGTGGAACCAATACCTGTGTTCAGACACGGCCGACCTCGTTGCGATCCAAAATCCATTGCCAGTACCAGATTTGGGTGCTGATCGATCGATCTGTGCAGGCGACACGGCGGTCATCGAGGCTGGCGCATTCCCTGCCTACCTCTGGTCCAATGGCGTGACCTCTCAATCAATTCCTGTCTGGTACACGGGTGCCTTTGCTGTGACGGTGACAGACGCCAACGGCTGCGAGGGTGAAGATGAGATCAATGTCACACGCCACGAGCTGCCTTGGGTGGACTTGGGGATCGACAGTTCCCTGTGCGCGGGCGACCAGATGGTGTTTGACGCAGGTGCTGGTTATGTGAGCTATTTCTGGCCATCGAATGGCCAGACCACCCAAAGCATCACCGTCAATGCCAACGCCTCGGTTTCAGTGATCGTCACGGATCAATTTGGCTGCACCAACGCCAGCAATGTCGTCGAGGTCACCGTCGATCCACTGCCTGCACCCGCCATCATCACCAAGGGTGACCAGGAAATCGAGTTGGTCGCGACACCTCAGGCATACCATCAATGGTACCAAGACGGGCAACTGCTCAACGGCGAGACGCGGCCACAGATCGTGCCCACCGCCTCTGGCAATTACCAGGTGATGGTCACCGACACCAATGGCTGCAAGATGCTCTCTGGCATCTTCCACATAGACCTGGAGATCTACGACGAGGAAATGTACCAAGGCATCAGCCCCAACGGCGATGGTGTCAACGACCACTTCACGGTGCCCGAGATCGAATATTATCCGCAAAACCAATTGCAGATCTTCAACCGCTGGGGTGCAGAGGTCTATTCCGCCGAACCCTACCTGAATGAATTCGATGGTCACGAGGACAATGGCAACAGCCTGCCCGACGGGGTCTATTTTTATGTCCTGGACCTTGGCAACGGCCAGGATCCGATCAAGGGTTATGTAGTCATCAACCGATAAGCAAGCGGAGGAAAAATGAAAAAGCACACGACAACTTCGCAAAAATCTGGGCTGAGCAAGGCAATCCTCCTCGCTCTCACACTCCCACTCGCTCTGTTTTTTGCGCCGCAAGGCGCAAAAGCCCAGCAGGAGGCGCAGTACAGCCAATACATGTTCAACCAGCTGTTCATCAACCCTGCCTATGCCGGCAGCCGTGACCAGGCAAGCATGAGCCTGATCGGCCGCAACCAGTGGACGGGTTTCCAAGGTGCCCCGAGGTCGGGTGCCTTCAGCCTGCATGGGCCGAGCGCCAACATGAAAAACGGCTTTGGCATGTTGCTGAGCACAGACGGTATCGGCCCCGTGTCGACCACCGGCCTGAGTGCCCAATATGCCTACCGCATCAAGCTGGGTACCGATCACACATTGTCCTTTGGGTTGCAAGGCGGGATGGACTACTACCGCACCAACTTTGGGGCGCTGCGGCTTGAAAATCCAAGCGACCAGAGCTTCACCCAAGATGTGCGCCGCCTGCTGCCCAATGCTGG
>JANMIM010000551.1:0-2875 GCA_031375795.1 Bacteroidota bacterium | reverse complement strand
GGCCAGGACGGTGCTGTCGATGCTTTGCTTGCGACGCACACGGCGGTACCAATCTGCCAGCGCCTTGCCCGGAAACTGGGCGGGATCCAATTCCTCCTCCAATTCCCTGCGGAGCTTGCGTGAAGCCACGTGCTTGAAGAGCTCGGCGGCTTTGCGACGCAGGGTGGGAACGGGGTGGAAGAATCCCAATGCCAGGAGGTCGGTCAGGGCAATGCTGCTATCGGGCATGCCAGATAGGATTTCCAGGCCCAGCGCGATGTTTTCATCGCGTTGGCTCCTGAGCAACCGCAACAGATTGATTGCGGGATTCTCCCCATCTTTTTTTTCCCCTGAATTCATTTTCGGATTTGGACTGAGTGTCGAAGGTACGGAATTTGATCGCTGATTGCAAGGTGTATGCCACTCATTTCGGCAGTATTGTCAAGAGCCAATGCGGTCATTGGCTTGCGGGCGACACCAAAAAAAATCCGTCCCCCAAGATTGGAGGACGGATCTGGCAAATGCCTTGTATCGTGGCGCGGATCAGCCTTGGCGGCGAACCCATGCAATCTTGGCGCGCTCGGCGTCGTCGTTGCTCATGTTCAGGCTTTGGGCCAGTTCAAAGAGTTCCTCCTTGGTCGTGTCGGGGCTCAATGCGGCCTCGAGCATGTTGACCTTGGCCATTTGCTCCAGCTCTGCCTTGCGATTGCCGCTCATTCCCAGCATGTCGGCATACTTGGTCATCATCGCGACTTCGTTGGGGTGGATTTCATAGTCAGCCATCACGATGGCCCATGCAAACATAAATATGGTGTCGCGCACGCCGTCCTTGACCATTTCGCAGTCGACCTTGGAGACAGGATCGCTGGCGATGATGTCGTGGATGGACCCGGCATCGGCAGGCACCAAAGACTGGAAAAAGCTCACTTCTTCGTCTTGGATCGTGCCGTCTGCGCTGGCAAGGTCGGCCAGGATGCGGGCAAATACTTTTTTGTCGTGGCGATCCGCGATCGGTGAGCGCTCGATTTGCGCTTCAAACGGCGTTTTCTCCGTGGGTGCGGCAGCCTTGGTTGGCTTGCCCCATGAACCGGCGGCCTCGTCAAAGTGAAATTGCGTGCGCACGGTTTTGAATGCCGCGACGACTGCCTCCTCCATTTCTTCCTGGCTGGGGGCATTGGCGCGGTTGCTTTGCGAGCGGGTAAACTCGCTGGCGGCCGTGCTTGTGGCCACACGTGCCGTGCGGCCAAGGAATCCACCGCCAAACAGGCTGCCCACGAGGCGGGTGATCGAGGACCGTGCCTGCTGCATGGCGGTCTGCTTCACGGAGCGGCCGATTGCCGAGCCCACGGAGCTGCTGCGACGAATCGCGCCCTGCGCGGTCACAAAGTTGCCTGTATCAGGCTGTTGAAATTCCACAAAGACCCGCTGGCCTTGGACTTCCTCATGCACGATGAGGGGCTTAATAAGATCGTAGGTGATATCCATTTTGTCCTTTTTTCGAGTTTGTTGCAAAGATAGGGGTTCCGTCGACAACATCGCTAGCGGGTGTGAGACAAATTCGGCACCTGCTCGTCGGCCCTCCCCAAAACATCGCTATGGGCCGCCGATTGGATACCTCCCGTCCATTGGCCCTCCCCAAAATAGAGCTGTGGGCCGATGGACGGCTGCGATAGGGCTTGCCGTAAACGATCCGGCGCCCTTGGACGATGCGCAAGATTCGGACTATCTTTGAGGCAACCGCCAACCGGCATGGTTGGGAGGGCGGTCACTCAGACTTTGTTTTTTCAAGTATCAGAGGGAATGGCGAATCAAAAATTGCAAAAAGACTACCGGCCTGGCACCATCGGGGCGATTTTGGATCTGTATGAAGATGCGGTCACCGCTTTGAGGATCGTGCTACGTGATGTGACCGACGATGAATTGGTGGCGGTCGCCGACGCCCACACCCAAGATCCCAATTGCAAGTCGATCCAGGCAGTCCTGGCCCATCTGGTGCGCGCGGGCTATACCTACGCGATCATGCTGGAAACTGTGCAGGGCAAGCAGGCGGTGTTTCGGGACCGTGTCTACCATCGCCATGTCGCAGACTTCGGGCGCGACCTCGACGAGATGTTTGCCTACAATGTGGCAGTGCTTTCGCAGTTTGAGGACGCCGTCTTCATGGAGACCGATCCTGCCACGCAGATGCTGGCTTCTTGGGGGCAGACGTTTGATCCCGACCAGCTCATGGAGCATGCCGTGATGCATATCTTGCGGCATACCAGGCAGATAGGACGTTTTTTGATTTCCCTGCGCGCTTGATCGTTCCGAGCCAGGGCAGTAGAAGGGTGGCCGAGAAAGCACTTTGGAACGTTGCCCAAAACCAGTGCATTCCGAATTCTCTTGGTTTTCGGAAAGACTTTCCCTAAATTTATGTTTGCCTAGGACAGCATCAATGGTATTTTTCGAAAATATGAAACGAGTTCAATCCTTTTTTTCATGCGTTTTGCTTGCCACGTGTCTGGTGATGATGGTGGGCTGCAAAGAAGATCCCGTGGTTCCCGCGACCTTCACCACCTATCTGGAGGAGGGTATGCTGCCATTCAAATTCAAATCCAACAGCTACTGGGTGTATGAGAACGACTCCACGAACCTACTCGACAGCGTGTCGATCGTGAGCACCTCGAGTGGCACCGTCAAGGCAGCAGATGTGCCCGGCTACTCGGCCGCTTACTCCGAATATTACCAAGTGGACTACCAAAGCCACTTCGACGGCTCGCGTTACACCGACTACATCGCCGACCAGCGTATCTTGCGCAACGGTTCGCTCATCGGGCTCAGCGGGCAGCCGATTATGTTCTTGAATCTCGCGGTGGGTGATTCACTGAACGGTGTGAAGATCATCGAGCGGATGGAC
>JANMIM010000536.1:0-1461 GCA_031375795.1 Bacteroidota bacterium | reverse complement strand
GGGCCTTGGAAGGGCCAAGCATTTTGGCTCAAATCAAAGAGTACATCATCGTTGTCTGTGCCACCGAAGTATGTGGACCATTGTAAAGCTGAAGTAGAGGAAAATTGCGCAATAAAGGCATCATTTGTAGTGGTTGCATTTCCATTGAATGGAACATGGTATTGACCGTTGTTCCGAGAGGGGAAGCCATTGTCCGAAGGAGTCGGAGCCGCACCATCCACTGACACATAGGTACCAGAATTGGTAATTCCCGTGATCACAATATCGCCAATGGCATTGATCGAAGCAGTTTTATTATCGATACCAACTTGGGGAAGAATTGCAATCCCAGTAATTTTGTCATTTTCTGGGCCTCCAAAGTAACTACTCCAATCAATCACGCCATTTTGGAAGAATCTTACAATCAACCCGTCGAAATTAGGAATAAAAGAGGAAGCGTTTGTTCCATTCAGGTTGTTTTGATAATAGCCAGAATGGTTGCACAGCGGCATAAAGCTTGCAGGTACTGGATTGCCTGGACAGCCATCATCGTTGGTAAAGAGACTTTGAGTTTGTCCGACAACATAGACTTTTCCATAAGTATTATCCATGGCAAGGTCATTGAAGTAATCGTCACCTTCCCCGCCATAAAGTGTGCTCCAAACTAGCCTTGTGTCAAAATCAAATTTGGCAATAAAGGCATCGGTTCCCCTTGTGGGGCCATATTGGTGTATTGTCTGAAGAAAAGCTCCAGAGTTTGAAACGTAATTGCAAATTGGGAAAACATTGTTGTTAGTGGAGCTGCATGTAGAGCTCGTGGTTCCAAATGAGTTTTGCCCAATGACATAGAGATTCCCTTCGGCATCACACTCGACGTCGATGCAAGCTGCCTCCGATCCTCCTCCAAAAGAGGTCGCCCATGTTCTGGTCCCTACAGTAGGGTCGAATCTGGCAATGAAGCCAGTATTGTTGGCAAAGCTATTGGCATAGCTATTGGCATTTGCCGCAAGGGAAAAAAGTGGCGTCGAGGAGGCATTTGGATATCCCGTGGCTCCACAAAGGTACACGCGATTGTTCTTGTGGTCATAGGCCACCCCAAATCCTCGGTCCTCAGACCCTCCGCCGTAATAAGTCATCCACAATCGCTCATAATTCACGTCAAATGCTCCGACAAATGCATCAACTGCACCATTCAAAGTACCTAGAACCGAAGTTTGTCTTGGGAAATCGAGACTTCTTGTTTCTCCGCCCCCATACAAATTGCCAAATCCGTCCGTCACGATATCATGAGACATGTCCTTTGAAGTTCCACCATAAAATGTAGACCATCCCGGAGTGATGCCAAGCCCGCTACTCCCCACATACCCCCAATTCACCTCAATCACCAAATCCCCCTCCCATTCCCCAAAACCTTCAAAATTTACCTGCCCGCCAGAAACGCCGTAGGAAGGCTGCCAGCCCAGCTGGACCAGCTCGCCACGG
>JANMIM010000528.1:0-3469 GCA_031375795.1 Bacteroidota bacterium | reverse complement strand
CTGAAAGGTCCAAGCCATGATCTTGCGGTCATCGCTGCACGAAAGCAGGACCTCGTCGACCCATAGCAGGCGATTCACGCCATTCCAGTGGCATTGGTTTTTCTCAAAGTTGATGACCTTGAGCAGGGTCAGGTCCATCGATTGCCAGAGCTTGATGCTTTTGTCCATGCTGCCGCTCAGCAGCAGCCCGGTCGGGCTCATGACCAGGTCGTTGACCGCATACATGTGCGCCGCGACATCGGCGATTTCTGGAGGCCTGCCTGCTTGACTCAGGTCCCAAGTCTTGATATGGGCATCGCGCCCGGTCGAGTACAGCAGGCCACCCTCCCCGATCAACAGCCTGAAAATCGAGCGCGCATGGGCCTTCCATTCGCGCAGCAAATTGAAACCCAGGTCAAACTCACGGATCTCATTGTCGCTCGCACCTGCATACAGGCGCAAGTTTGCAGGGTCGATCGCCAAGGTGCGCACGCTCTTGGACGAGATTTTCTGGTAATGCAGGTGATCCATGCGGTCCAGGTTCCAGACAGAAATCGCACCATCCTCGCCAGATGCCACGGCGTGCTGTCCATCGGGCAATAGCTGGATGTCAAACACGGATTTTTGATGCAGCTGTACACGCTTGATCGTGGCCCCATTGCGCAAGTCCACAAAGACAAGGTCGCCGGTCTGCAATCCCAGCAGCAGCAAATCGCGTTCGGGAATCGGGCAGATGGCAAATACGGCGGCCGGGGCCTGGGCGATCGCCTTGCCCTCACCCGATTCGATCTGCCACTCAGCCACGATGCCCTCAGACCCGCAGCTGATGAAATGCCTGGGCCGTGCAGACTTGCAAAGGCTGTAGATCGCCGCAGTATGACCGGTGAATTCTTTGATTTTGATGACTTCCATCCCTCTCAAGCATTGGCCGACAACGCCAAACGCCCAAAAGTACGGATTTGGCGACAGTGATCCGCATGTATGGCATTTCTCCGACCAAAACGACGCGCACGCGTGCAGCATTTTAGTGACTGCAATGCCTCGTGGCAATCAACCGCTCAATCCGAAGATGATTCCTCGCCAGGCTCTGGACGTGGTATTTTGTGAATTCTGCGCTGATTTGGGCGTGGTACGCGTTGGCGTTGATCGAACAAACTGTTGTTTCTCGGCAACCGTGACACCATCAGTCGTCGTTGATCGATTTCTTTCAAAATGGCCAATGCCCGATCATCCTCCAGCTTTTCCAACATCCTCACCACCAATAGTTTGTACACCTTACTGTTGTGATGGCGCAAGGCATCCAAAAAATGGATTAGCGGGGTCAGGTCCTCGCCGATCAAGGTTCTCGCATACCGTGCAACGACAAATTCGGTATCGCCGGATTCGTCGAGATCCATGCAATGCGTTTGCAGATATTCCCGATTGAATGCATCGGGGGTATCGATTTTGATGGTCAACAGCCAAGTGGCGTCCGATGCCCAAAAAGTCTGCTCGGTGTAGGAATAGGGGTGGTCGGGGTCGATGAATTTGCGCACAGACCGCAGGGTCCCATTCAGGTGCCATTCGCGCATTTCTCCCGCTTTCCGGTCATATTCTTCGAGTTTGTTTCCCCATTTGTTTTCCAGGAATGCCAGCTGAATGATCCCATTTTCGAACTCGGTCGTGCGCTTTCGGGTCCAAAAATCCACCCAACGATAATGCCTTCCGACAGGGACGCCGTGCTCAAACCACTCTTCCCAAAGCATCAAGTTATCTGACTCCTCAAACGCCCATTGGCGACCATGAAGGAGGCCATTGACCAGCGACTGTTCGCGGTATTGAGGGCCGACCCGCCAGGTGGTGATTCCCGTATAAAGTTCACCGTTGAGACGCGCATTGATTTCTCCGTCTTCATCGTCCCACTCCAATTCTTGATAATCAATGGCTTGCATTTCCTTGGGTATTTCGATTGATCGTTTGTATTTACATGATTGATTACCAAGATAGGCAATTTAGAAGGATTCAAGTCATCCAATCGTGCCAAAATTTTGCATGGCCGCATGACGATCATAGGTCTGCTGCTTGGTTGCGAGGCTCGAAATTCCTAACTTGGAGCATGAGACCATGGAAAATGCCATTGCTCCTTGCCTTGCTTTGGGCGACCCAAGTTGTTCAGGCTCAGTGCACGCATGACCCTCGCATCGCGGGCGACACGATCCTCTGCCCCAATGCGAGCGGCACACTCGGCACGCAGGCGGCCGACAGTTTTCAGTGGTATTCGCGCGCTTATGGCAGCGCGATTACCGATCCGATCCTCGGTGCAACATCGCAGACATTGAATGTCGGGCAGGCAGATGTACTTTTTTATTTCTCGGTCGACGCCACGCTCAACGGCTGCACAGAGCGTTCGCCAGAGGTATTGCTCGACGCGTGGGCCTTTCTACCAATCTATTACGAGGTCACCGGCAATTTTTTCAACGGACCCAACGGAACCTCGATCTGCTCAGGTGACTCGATGATGCTCACCTTGGGATTGCCCTTTGATACACTCATCACCTGGTACCGCAACAATGTCGCCATGCCCAGCGAGACCAATCGAACACTTGTGATTCGTCAACCCGGAACCTATCGTGCGAAGGCCTCCCCCACCACCTGCCCCAACTACTTTGAGTACGGCCTCAATGAAAGCGTGGATACCGTCAATTGTACCGTGGCGGTGGATGAAGAAAGCCTGAGCGCGGTGCAGATCTTCCCAAATCCCGTGAGCGATTGGATCGAGATACGTTCGTCCGTGGGAGACCTGCAGCGCATCAGAATTTACAATGCGGTGGGGCAGTTGATCTTGAGCCAATTCGTTGATCAGCGCGAGGTAAGGATCGACCTACAACACCTCGCCAGCGGGTTTTACTGGATGGAAACCGATTTGGGAAGCCGGCGATTTGTTCGGCAATAAAGGGACGACGGGTTTAGCGCCAAAAGCATCCCCGCAAAACAAAAACCGTTGATCAGGCCCATGGAAGCATGGATTTGACCAACGGTTTTTCGATGCCTAAGCCCAGCTCAGCAATACTCCTCAAACGCAGCCATCAGGTTGGCGGCGATCATGTCGGCGCTGCGGCCTTCGATGTGGCGACGCTCGACCATGTGCACGAGGTTGCCGTCCTTGAAGAGGGCAATCGCGGGCGACGATGGCGGATACGGGGCCATGTAGGCACGCGCCTTGTCCACGGCCTCGCGGTCCACGCCCGCAAACACGGTCGTGAGGTGCTTGGGCAACTTGGCGGATGTCGAAACAGCCTTCAGGATGCCCGGACGAGCAGCGCCAGCGGCGCAGCCACAGACCGAATTGACCACGACCAAAACAGTGCCTTGATCATTGTGCATCGCGCTATCGACTTCCTCGGCGGTGTGGAGCTCCTGAAACCCTTTGGTGCTCAACTCTTCCCGCATCGGCCTTACTAAATCTGGTGGGTACATATTTATTCAGTGTTTATGTTCTACAAATTTTTTG
>JANMIM010000479.1:0-9416 GCA_031375795.1 Bacteroidota bacterium | reverse complement strand
ACCGATACTGCTTCGGCAACAGTTGAAGGCGGCGGTAGCGGCTTATCGGTATCAGCTACTGCTACACCGGCAACATGCGGGCAATCCAACGGAACCGTGACCACAACGGTCACGGGCGGTGTTGTTCCTTACAGCTATCTGTGGAGCAACGGTGCGACGACCGCAGCCTTGACAGGTCTCGGCAGCGGCACCTTCACGGTCACCGTCTCCGACCAAGCGGGCTGCACCAGCACCGCATCGACGACCTTGCAAGCATTTACCCAGCCCGTGGCCAACGTGGTGCCCGTAGACTTGAGTTGCTACAACCAAAACAACGGCACCATGACCGCCAATCCCACGGGTGGCAATCCGCCCTACACCTATGCTTGGAGCACGGGTGTGCTCACACAGCAGATCACGGGTCTGTCTCCTGCGCTCTACTTTGTAACGGTGACCGATGCCAGCGGCTGCTCGGTGATCGGCTTTGGGGTTGTGAATCAGCCGGGGGAATTGTTGGCGATCCTCAGCTCGACCAATGAGACTTCGGTGGGTGCCCTGGACGGGACTGCGACGGTGTCACCCTCGGGAGGCACCCCGCCCTACACCTACCAATGGAGCTCCGGCGGCACGACTGACACGGAGACTGGCCTAGGCGCAGGTACCTATACCGTGACGATCGTCGATTCACGCGGGTGCACGCTCGTGGACAGCGTGGTCGTCAACGCCACCGCCGTGGGCGCTGCACCCTCGATGGCCGGCTATGAGATCGGCCTCTGGCCCAATCCCAACAATGGCAGCTTCTACGTTTCCATCAGCCTGCCTGCCCACCAAAATGTGGACTTGCGCCTGTACAATGCGCTCGGCCAGATTGTGGAGCAGCGCCGATTGGTGGATGCGTATCGCACGCAGATTTTCTTTGACGGACTGCGTTTGTCTGAGGGCGTCTATCAACTCCAGATTTCCAGCGAGGAATTCCGGACGGTGAAAAAGGTTGTCGTGACGAGGAATTAATCGGAGGAAATTCGAGTCCATCATTGGGCGATGAAGTGGGGATTGATCCTGGCTTCATCGCCCGATTTTTTGTGGGGATGTAAGGATAATTGGAAATCCAAAATTCGGTAACGCACGGTGCTTCCTTCCTTGCGTTTTGAAATTGTTTCCGTGGCGGGTTCATCGTCAATGCAAATGGGAAATCCCTCTCGAGATTTCCCATTTTTGTTTGTGTTGTGCTACCAAGCCTCTAGATTTCATCCAAAATCAGCTCCAAGGTTGCTCCGCCATAAGCAACCCTGCAGCACGGTCCAGACTGACCAGTGATTGAAATCTCGGTGATCGTAAGGAGGTTTTCAGCGTAAGCTTCCTCAAGCTCCGCAAGTGTCACCTCGCGTTTCAGTAATTCCGAAAATGGTGGTACAGAAGCCTCCAAAATCGCTGCGATCTGAGCTTCGGTCCAGCAATCCTCAGCAACATTTGAAGCTGGGACAAAAACGGGAGGTTGCATCGCCAACAAAGGCATCGCGCTCACAGAAATAAAAAGCATCGCAAGTATGATCCTTTTCATGGCATCCATTGTATAAAGTGAGAATTCAAATTATTCAATGATAGGCCATCGTGCGCGCTCACAACCACTTCATTGAGCAAGCGATGGCTTGCAGCGAGTAATTGCAAGGGATTACTTATTCAGCGATATTGTGAAAGGTCACAGACGATGAATTTGTCCGCTTCCCCTACCCCTCCATCACGGCCAGCAATTTGTTCTCGGCGCGTTGTACGAGCAGCGCGCCGGCCACTGAATTCCATTCTGTCTTGCATCGCAACTCAAAAATGTAAATTCGGATTGCTGGTCCAAATGCGGCGCAACTCCCGTTCCTCCTCGGTCATTTCCATTCCGAATACGTGATGCCAGACAATTTCGTCGGCAGGGATCGTGGATCGTGTATGATGGCTATCGAGGGCATACCCTTCGCCCTCCGATTGCTTGTCCCACATGGTAGGATAACCTTTACGAAGCATCCGCTGTCCTGCTGGCAGATCGCCAAACCTCAACTTGCCCATCGAACAAAGTCGAGGATAGACATATTCGTACCAGTCGTTGTAATAAGGAACTGGCAAGTCGGCGCCAGCCTCTGACATGGTTTGTAAGGCATCAGCCGTAAACCGCAAGGCGATGTCGCCGTCCTCTGCACAAAGTGCAAAATTGGGAAACTCATCGATTGAAATACAAAAGATGCCGCTCGGTTCAATGCGCATGCGGATGTGGAGGCAGCCATACTCATGCATTGCTGCCTTGAACTCATCGAGGCAATTGTGGCAAATGTATTCCGTATTCGAGAGAAAACGCGCCATGCCTGCGGTCTTGTCATTTTCATCGAAGGCGTACCGAACCTTCCTCGGGATACCTGCAGCTTCAAGTTCCGACAAGAATGCATAAACATCATGGAACCAGAAATCCTCATCCAAAAAAAATTTCATCACGAAGCCGCTTTCCTTTCTGGGTGGTAGCTTGCCACTCAGAATAACCGCTTGCACGCCCTTTGAAATAGCAGCACCGCTGCTGAAGCCGTGTCGATCGCATTCGAATTTGCCACCCATTCCTCCTCGTTTGATCTAGCTTATTCCCCTACCCCTCCATCACGGCCAGCAATTTGTTCTCCGCCCGCTGCACCAACAAAGCACCGGCCACTGAATTCCACTCGGCATCTCCATAATTGATGTACATCTTGAGCACCAAGCCTGGCTGGGCCTCGATCGAAAAATCGTCCAACAACAGCGATTTCATTTCGCCGAGGGCAGCCTCGTCGTGCGTAGCGCATACCCACAGCGAAATTGCATTTGTCTGCACGAGGCTGATCTCCACCCCTGCACGCGCCGCGCTGGTAAAAATCTTGTTGATCTGCGCGGCCTCCATGAAGCTGAAGTCCATCGGTTGGATGCGCAACAGCACCTGGTTTTTCTTGACCACGCGAATGCAGATACTGTCGTCTTGCTGCTCGCCGCCCACGCCGGAAATCACCGTACCCGGCAGGCTCGTGTCCTTGAAGCACTTGACATACAAGGGGATGCCGGCATTGCGGATGGGTTTGATGGTCTTGGGGTGAATGACGCTCGCACCATAAAAAGTCATCTCGACGGCGCGCTCATAGCTCAGGGCATCCAGCTTCACGGTTTGGGATACCACGTGCGGGTCACCGTTCAGGATGCCCTCGACGTCTTTCCAGACCGTGACACGCTCTGCGCCGAGTCCCTGCGCGAAGATCGACGCCGTGTAGTCCGAGCCTTCGCGGCCCAGTGTCGTGACCTTGCCCTCGGTGCTGCTCGCGATGAATCCCTGCGTCACGACCACGTTGTGATGTTCGAAGAGCGGCAGCACGATTTTCTGCAGGTTGTCGTTCGTAAGCGACCATATCACGATGCCTTGGGTGTGGCTCGCATCGGTCTTGATGATCTGCCGAGCGTCGGTAAGGGCGACTTTGTGGCCGTCTTGGGCGAGAAAGTGCGAGAGAATGCAGGCGGACAACAATTCCCCAAAGGCCACGATGCGGTCATAGGTGCGGCTCGGAAACTCATTGAGCAGCAAGATGCCTCGGCAAATGCGCTCAATCTCGGAAAAGTAGCCCTCGACTTGTGACCGCACTTCGCTCGATCCGGCACCAAACAATTGCCCGACGATGCCCAGGTGGAATCCCTTGATCTTCTCAAATTTCTCCCAAGTATCCACCTCGCGGCAGTCGCGGGCGAGCCAGGCCAGCTTTTCCAGGTGATTGGTGGTCTTGTCCATCGCAGAGATCACGACCACTAAGCGTGAATGGGGCAAGAATTGACCAATGATGCGGCTCACGTTGCGCACCGATTCGGCATCTTTGACAGATGCTCCACCAAATTTCATGACTTCCATGGTGCGAAGTTAATTGAGAAATGGGAAACGTTGGGGGAAGGGAGTTCAGAGTTCAGAGAGCAGAGTTCAGAGTTGCGATCGGGTCTTTGCTTGGCTCTGCGAACCGGCGCCTGCCCCGCCGCGTCCCCCCGCTCTTGGAGCGGGACGCGGCGCTCAGAGGCGGGGAGCAAGGCCGAGGGGCGGTCTCTTCGGTTCCAAATTCAGCGACGTGCTTGACTCTGCGAACCGGCGCCTGTCCCGATCAGAGATCGGGGCGGTCTCTGCGGTCTCTGCGGTTCCAAATTCAGCGACGTGCTTGGCTCTGCGGCTCTCTGCGCACTTTGCGGTTTCATTTTGAGAAAGAGGAATGAATGGCTGGCTCGAATTCTAAAACCGCATTCAAACAAAAGCAAACAACGACAGTTCTATCCTCGACACGATTGCAAGCAGTTGGCTTGTGTGCCGTTCTCACCCGCATAATGCGAAAAATCAGCCTGAACAAGACTGTGACCTTTTCGTTATACGGAACAAATAGCTTAACTTGAGCCACTTTTGACACTTTGAAAGTGTGCCAAATCACCTTATCTGAATCATTAGAAAGAGCATGGCTGGAAAACCAGAGAATCAGAACAATTCCCAAGGGGGGAAAGGATTTCCGAAGGGTTCGGGAAATTTGTACTGGATTTACGCATTGATACTTCTCTTTATCATTGTCGCAACCTTCCTGTTTCCCACGGGCGGCAATACCAAGCAGATTTCGCCGAGCTACTTTATCAACAACCTGATACCCAAGGGCTACGTGGACAGCGTGGTGGTCGTGAACAAGGAGGAATTTGAGATTTTCCTCACCAAGGACGCCCTCTTGCTTCCCGAATTCAAGGATCAATTTCCTGCTTCCCGCGCCAATGACCGCGTGCCGCAGTTCTCGTTTACCGCTGGTGCCGCTGCGGAATCCATCACCAACAAGTGCGTGGAGCAAAACATCACGGTGACCCCCACCAACAAGACCGACTACGTGGGCGGACTGCTGCAATTCCTGATCCCGGTGGCGATTTTGGTCGCATTGTGGATATTTTTCATGCGCAGGATGGGTGGCGGTGGCCCTGGTGGACAAATTTTCAACATCGGCAAGAGCAAGGCCTTGCTCTACGACAAGGAAAACAAGGTCGAAGTCACATTCAACGACGTCGCCGGCCTGGAAGAAGCCAAGGAAGAGGTCGAGGAAGTCGTGGACTTCTTGCGCGACCCCGCCCGCTACACCCGCTTGGGCGGCCACATCCCCAAAGGCGTGCTGCTCGTAGGCCCTCCCGGGACTGGCAAGACCCTGCTCGCCAAGGCCGTCGCCGGCGAGGCCAAGGTGCCATTTTTCTCCCTGAGCGGCTCCGACTTTGTCGAAATGTTTGTCGGCGTGGGCGCAGCCCGTGTGCGTGACTTGTTCAAACAAGCCCGCGACAAGGCTCCCTGCATCGTCTTCATCGACGAGATCGACGCCATCGGCCGTGCACGTGGTCGCAACAACGTCACCGGCGGCAACGACGAGCGCGAAAATACCCTCAACCAGTTGCTGGTCGAGATGGATGGCTTCAGCAGCGACACGGGTGTGATCCTGATGGCCGCCACCAACCGCCCCGACGTGCTCGACCCAGCCTTGCTGCGTCCCGGACGCTTCGACCGCCAGATCAGCGTCGATCGCCCAGACCTCAAGGGCCGCGAGCAGATCTTCAAGGTCCACTTGAAAAACATCAAGCTCAGCGACGACGTCGAGGCCGCAAAATTGGCGTCGCAGACTCCCGGATTCGTGGGTGCCGACATCATGAACGTCTGCAACGAGGCCGCCCTCATCGCAGCCCGCAAAAACAAGGACGCCGTCGACATGAGCGACTTCCAAGATGCAGTGGACCGCGTGATCGGTGGCTTGGAGAAGAAGAACAAGATCATTTCCCCAGAGGAGAAGAAGATCATCGCCTACCACGAGGGCGGTCACGCCGTTGCCGGATGGTTCCTGGAGCACGCCCACCCGCTGGTGAAGGTGACCATCGTGCCACGTGGCGTCGCAGCGCTTGGGTACGCACAGTACCTGCCCAAGGAGCAGTACCTCTACAGCACCGAGCAGATGATGGACCAGATGTGCGTGGGCCTCGCAGGCCGCGTGGCCGAGGACCTGACCTTTGGCCGCATCACGACAGGCGCCCAAAATGACCTGGAGCGCATCACGCAGCAGGCCTATTCGATGGTGACGGTCTACGGCATGAACAGCACCATCGGCAACGTGTCCTTTGTGGACCGCGACGGTGAGTTTTCGTTCAGAAGGCCCTATTCCGAGGAAATGGCTTCCCAGATCGACAAGGAGGTGAGGTTGCTCATCGCCAGCGCATACGATCGCACGCGGGCCTTGCTCATCCAGCACCATGACGCGCTGGAGATCGTCGCCAGGACCTTGCTGGAAAAGGAAGTGATCTTCAAGGACGACCTCAAGACCCTGATCGGCGAGAGGCCCTTCCCAGACCCCTCTGAGGCAGAGGTCAAGCCGCTGCTCAAGGACAAGATCGGGTCGCTGGCCAAGGATGCGCCCGAAGTGACCAAGCCAGAGGTCGAGCTGAAGCCGACCGACGATGCCCCCAAGAATCAAATTCCCGACCTGCCGCCACCGCCGCAGGAATAAGCACCACGGCTGGAATATGAAACCGCACAGGGCTCGTCGCAAGACGGGCCTTTTTGCTAAATAAGCCGTTCGTCGGCCCTCCCCAAATCCATGCTGGGGGGCCGACAAACGGTACTGGCCGTCCAGCTGGTTTCCGGAAATCAGAGAGCAGCTTGCGAGGCCCAAAATCCACTATCTTTACGGCGCTTTGAAGCCCACACCCAAAATATACTTTGCCAGCGACCTGCACCTGGGCGCACCCGATGCAGCGAGCAGCTTGAAACGCGAGCGCCTGTTTGTCAAGTGGTTGGAGATGATCAAAGTCGATGCCACCGAATTGTACTTGGTCGGCGATGTGTTTGATTTCTGGTTTGAGTACAACAAGGCCGTCCCCAAGGGATATGTGCGCATCCTGGGCAAGCTCGCCGAGCTCGCCGACGCGGGCGTGAAAATCCACTATTTCGTGGGGAACCACGACATGTGGATGAAAAGCTACTTTTGCGAGCAGTTTGGCGCCGAGATCCATTACCATCCCGTGCAGCGCGAGATTTTGGGGAAGCAATATTTCATCGGGCACGGCGACGGCCTCGGACCTGGTGACCACAGTTACAAATTCCTGAAGAGCATTTTTCGCAACCGATTGGCGCAGTGGGCATTTCATCGGCTGCATCCCAATTTTGGCATCGGTCTTGCTGATTACTTCTCGCGGAAGAGCCGCAGGAAAACAGGGCACTTGGACGCCATCGACCATGGGGAAAACGAGTACCTGCTGATCTTTGCGCGCGAAACCTTGAAGGAAAAGCCTGAAATTGATTACTTTGTGTTCGGTCACCGGCATTTGCCCAAATACCATGCCCTTGAAAACGGAAAATATTACCTCAACCTCGGCGATTGGATCGTGCAAAACACCTACTTGGTGGTGGACACGGATGGCCCGGTTTTGTACCGTTTTGACGCTGATGGGCATACTCATCCCCTCCCCCGCTGAGGCTCAGATCTCCGCCGACTCGCTGCTTTCCAAGGCCAGCCAATCCGTCACCCACATCCCCAAGGGCATCACCGACCTCGAGGTGGACCAGGAAGGCAACCTCTACCTGCTCCAAACAGATCGGCACCGCCTTCATAAATACTTCGAGATGACCGACTACGACTCGGTGCAAGTCATCGGCGGCAAGGGCTTGGGAGACGAGGGATTCAATTTCCCCAACAAAATCACGGTCCCCAACCGCCAAAGCGTCTTCATGCTCGACCAGATGAACCGTCGCTTGATCCAGATGAACACCAACCTCAAGGTCTTGAAGGACATCAACTTCCTTACCCTGCAGGAAGGCATCACCACCGAGGACGTCGAGTCATTTTGGCCCATCAGTTTTGCAGTGGGGCCTTCGGGCGAATTGTATTTCCTCAACCAAGACGACATCCGCATCTACAAATTCACGACGAGCGGCATCTTGGAGCGGTCATTTGGCGGATTGGATTATGGGGCGGGCAGCCTCGGCGAACCGTATGACATCGTGATGAATCCCGCCAACCAAGTGTTTGCGGTGGACAGCGTCAATCAGAAACTCAGCATATTCGACCTGTACGGCACCTATCAATATGCCCTGAGCTTCAACAACCTCGACTTCCGGTGGAAGCGCGTGACTACGTTTGATGAAAACCTGCTTTTCCTGGGCGACCACGCCATTTTCCTGTACAACCTCTTCTCCAAAAAAGGACAGACCATCCATTTCAAGGATCCCATCAAGCTCGTCGACGCTGTAGGCAGCAATGATTTCCTCTACTTATTGTGGGAAAATCGCGTAGATTTGTATCCCCTGTCCACCGAGGAAAACTAGGGCCAGAAAATGAAAATCGAGCGTCGTCATTAGCGATTTCAAGATCGGCTTCCCCAAAGGAAGCCCATAATAGCAGTGTCCATTTTCCATTCTCAATTCTCAATTCTCCATTAAATCGCCATGTTTGAACAACTCGACGCGATCGAAAACCGATTCAACGAAGTCTCAGACGAACTCACCAAGCCCGAGGTCCTGAGCGACATGAAACGCACCAAGCAACTGAGCCAGGAATACAAGGAATTGAAGCGCCTTGTTTCATCGTGGCATGCTTACAAGCGCCTGAACCAGAGCCTCCAAAGCGCCCGCGACATGCTCACGACCGAGAAGGATCCAGAGATGCGTGAGATGGCCAAGGAGGAAATCGACAGCCTCGAACCGCAAGTGGCGGCAGCCGAGGAAGACCTGAAGATGCTGCTCATTCCCCGCGACCCGGAAGACAGCAACAACGTGATCTTGGAGATTCGCGCGGGCACGGGTGGCGACGAAGCCTGCATTTTTGCGGGTGATCTCTACCGCATGTATGCCCGCTACGCCGACACCAAGGGCTGGAAAACGGAACTCAACGACTTTGAGGAGGGCAAGGCGGGCGGATACAGCAAAATCGTGATGACGATTTCGGGCGAGGACGCCTACGGCATCATGAAATTTGAGTCGGGCGTGCACCGCGTGCAGCGCGTGCCCGCGACCGAGTCACAGGGGCGCATCCACACGAGCGCGGCCACGGTCGCAGCCATGCCAGAGATGGAGGAGGTCGACATTTATGTGAATCCGGCCGACATCCGGGTGGACGTGTTTCGCGCGAGCGGCGCAGGTGGGCAGCACGTGAACAAGACAGAGTCCGCTGTGCGCATGGTACACATTCCGACAGGGATCGAGGTGCAAAACCAGGACGAAAAGTCTCAAATCAAAAACAAGGAGAAGGCTATGAAAATCTTGCTTGCTCGGATTTACGACATGGAATTGCAAAAGAAACTGGAAGTCCAGTCCAAATTGCGCAAGACCTACGTCTCCACGGGTGACCGAAGTGCCAAGATTCGGACTTATAATTTTCCCCAAGGCCGCGTGACCGACCACCGCATCAACC
>JANMIM010000459.1:0-1470 GCA_031375795.1 Bacteroidota bacterium | reverse complement strand
GGTATCAACAGAGAAACGTAGCCATTCCCAGTATTCGGGATGGCCATTGGATAAAAAGGAGATCAACGTGTCGTGTAAGGCAGCGTGAGGGGCAAGCAACAATGGGTTATGCTACCATCGTGGTCGGGGTGATGAAAACGGCACTCTTGTCGCCATACCCGCCCACGCTTGCCAAACAAATCGAGTAGAGAGAATTCGGAAACCTTGAGATTGGCATTGAGTTTTTTCGGCCTGAAAGCACGGCGGCTGGTGAATCATGGAATCAATCAACAGTAATTTGGGATTTGTGAACTTCGGTTGGGCTAAATTCTGCCTTCGACCTCACATTGACTGATGCAACCATGTCCACCATGCCGCCGCCTTCCGAGACTCAAAATCACCCTCTAGTGTGTGCAACAACAAATCCCGATCAAAAACGGCAGCTTTGCTCAATTTTGGGAGAAGTGGGAAATGCCTGGAAAAGTGCCTGACGTGGCAAGCCCGAAAATCGGGAATACCACGGATAGGCACCTTTGCAGATGCCTATCAAACCAACTAAACCAACCTTCTAGGATGGGTCGTGAAAGACAAAGCTCTCCCTCCATCCCATATTTTTTGTGACAGTATCTCCAAAAAGCGTAGTTTTACGTCAAAGATCGCGCTTTCTCTGTGGCTCCCAGCGTCAGAAACTTGGGCCACTTTGAAAGAAGACTTGAAAAGGCCCGGCTTGTGTTTCCCAATGATAAGTTGGGATAACATTGCCGGGTTATCTTTTCGTAGCGCATCAGGTCGCGGATTTAGTGAGATGTCTATTCCTCCATCTACCTGCTTCCCCCAGCGTTTTTTTATTCTATGAAAAGAGCGTTCCTCCTCACTTTTCGACATATTGCCGATCTATCTTGATGCCAAGGTAGAAGTGTTTCTAACAAAAAAATTAACAAAGTCGATACGATTTTCACAAAACGTTTCTTTGTAAATAAAATGCTGCTATCTTGCTAAAGATCGAGAATCGTTTTCTAGTTTGCAGGTATCATCGCTATGGTCGTAAAGCAAAGGCAATCTCAAAGGCCACGTCCGCCGTCTCCAACCTTGTGGGCAATCGTCCGCAAGATTAGTGACGATCATTGGCAGCAATTGAAGGCGTATTCGCAAGCATTTGGCAAGAAATCCATGTATTTCAGGCTCTTTGAGTTTCTGAGAGCAATGCCAGAGTATGATCCTGATGCTGAGAAGGACGCATTTTCCAAAGTGAACCTTGGGGCAATGCGAAGCGTTGCAAAAAAATGGCTCCTCAATACAGCAATCAAGCTGGGCTTGTACCTAGGTCAAGTAGAAGGTGATGTGCTAGGGTTGGATGTCCTCATTCAATGGGAATGCTTCGATGATGCCCTAGACTTGATCGAAAATGCAAGAGTCCTTGCCACCGAGCAGGGCGACCACGCAAAGCTCACAAGGCTATATGAGCAGGAAATCGCAATCGCCAGGAAGCTC
>JANMIM010000348.1:0-4627 GCA_031375795.1 Bacteroidota bacterium | reverse complement strand
GTGCATGTAGCTTTTGAGGATGTCATAGGCCAGCACTTCCCGCACGAGCGAGGGATCGGCATAGCCGTTTCCCAATTTGATCGTGGTATTGCCTTCGTGGGCTTGGTTCAGGAATTCGTCGAGGCTGATGTTGAGCGGATTCTTGATCCTGGTGGAATCAAACGAGCTATTGCCCTTGTATTTCACCCCGACGCTGTCGTACTGCACGCCATTGACCTTGAGCCAATCGGCCATGAGGACCGAGCCAGCACCCGCCTTGGCGGTGTCCATGCGGTAGTCCCAGTCGGGCTGGCTGAACTGCAACTCGATGCGCTGGATCTGCCCGGTGTTGTAAAACGTGCCTTGGGCCGCGAGACTTGCAGGCCATGTCCAGAGGGCGATGGCCCAGCCGATGGCTTGCCCGATCCTGAGCCGACTCATTGGAAGATCAATTTTTGCGTCGCGTGGTCGCCATTCACATCCCGCACCTCCACAAAATACAAGCCCGCAGGCAAGTGCCCACGCTCGATGCGCAGCAATTGTTCTCCCGAGCCCGCCCTGCTCCAAACCACACGCCCCTGCTGGTCCTGCAATCGCAAGGTCCAGTCGCCAAAGTGGTTGCTCAGCCGCACCGTCGCCGCCTCGGCGGCTGGATTGGGATAGACCTCCAGGCGCGGCACCCATGCAACGGCCGTGCCCGCCGCGATGCAATCGGTGCAGGAACCAAAACAGACCACCGGCAGCACGGTGTCCTTGGGCACCATGAGCATCCGCAGGCCACCTGCTGCGCAGGAGGCACCGCCCAGGTTCTCCACATCCGCTGGCAGATTGCCATTCATGTAGCGGTAATTTGCCATCGCCACCGTCGTGTCCACGTGATTGATGTCTTCCCAAATCCCGGTTGCGAAACTGTACATGCGCTCAGGGGTGGCAAAAGCATTGTAATCGCCTTCGATATGCACACCCAGCGGCGACACACTCGGCTCGTTTTGCATGTTCACCAAAAACCGCATGAGCCGCATGCCCATCGGCGCATTGCCCGAAAACCGCAAGGCCGGCAGCACCGTGGTGTCTGGCGACAGCGAGTCGAGGTAAAACCAACGGTTGTCGTTGAATTGGTAGCCGACGCGTGACTCGACCGGCACAAATTCCACCTCGTAAAACTGGATGCCATTCACAAACTTGAACTCATACTTGGCCATGGGCGGCAGGTCCACGACGAGGCCATAGAGATTGGTGTCGCCAGGTTCCTGAAACATCTCGGTCGTGGCGGAGTTGAAGTCACCGCCCGCGTAGCCGGCAAGGGTCTGGAAGTCGCCCGCCACGTGGATGCCGAAGGCATTTTTGACGATTCCGGTCATGTCGACCATGAATTTGACCTTCTTGGCCGCCAAGTGGCCGACCGTGACGGTCGAGAGCAGGGCCAGTGCGATGAGTGTGCGAATACAACGTTTCATAGGGTGCTGCTGAATGAAATTTAGCGTATCAATGCGATTTTTTGTGTCTTGAGCACTTGTTCCCCAAAGTGGATGCTCACAAAATACATGCCCGGCTGCAAGCTGCTCAGGTCCAGCAGCTCGGCATTGAGGGCAAAGGCGACCCGCTTGCCACGCGCGTCTGCCACCGAGATCACATAGGACTCGCCCAGCAACTCAGGGTGGCTGATGCGTACCGAGCCACTGCTGGGATTGGGGTAAATGGTCCAACCATCGGCGACTTGTGCGCCGATGCCGACGAGGGTGACGATGCGCGGGAAGGAGGCGAGGGAATTGCAACCATTGCTATCCGTGGTGACCACGGTGTAGTTGCCATTTTGGGTCGGTACGTGGTATTGGCCTGTGGCCCCAGGGATCAGATTGCCGTTCAGGTACCATTGGTAGCCGACGCCCGCCGAGGAAAAGAGGGTGTCTTGCGTGAATGTCGTCGAGGGGCGGGGCGGACCCACCACCGTGATGTTGATGGACTGCGTCGACGAGCAGCCGGCGCTCGTCACGGTCACATGGTACACGCTGGAGACACTCGGTGTGACGATCGGGTTTTGCAGGGTGGAGCTGAATCCCGTCGGGTTGGAGGACCAGACATAGGTGTAGTTGCTGCCGCCACCGGGCGTGAGGTTGAGCTGGATGCTGTCGAGGGGGCAGACGCTGTCGGTCGAGGCCGTGACCAGGGCGGTCGGTGGTGTGCCGCCATTCACATAACAATCGGTGTAGCGAAAGGCCTGCGAGCAACTGCCACTCAACTGCCGCGTCCAGAGCACGGTGCCTGTCGGGCCGATCTCGTAGATCGTGCCGCCCATGGCCATGCAGACCAGCGTGTTGCCGTTGGGGAGCTGCTGCGAATTGCCCATGTTGCTGTTCCAGCCATTGAGTGCGCGGCGGTCGCTGTAGGTGGCGGGGCCATAGGCAGGCCCGGGCGTGAGGTCGTAATTGAAACCATTGACCGGCGGGTCAAATTGGATGATCGAGCTCACATTGGTGGTCCAGTCATTGTGATAAGCCGCCAAGCGGCCCGCGTTGGGGCAATCCAGGGGTATCCAATGCACGTCGTGCAAGACATCAAAGACGCCTGCCGCAGTGCTGGCCTGGTAGGCCGCTGGGTTGCCCCAGCGGTACAGGAAATCCCCGCCCTTCCCAGAATTGCCGCCAGCGTGACTGGCCGCCTCGGCGGTCGTGGTGCTGTGGTCGATGATGTACACCTCGTTGGTGTAATGCGAGCTCAGCGCGATCTGGTCCAAGGCTTCGTTGTAATCGATGCCGTTCATGTGGATCCAGTCGATCTGCGTGTTGTAGTTGATGTCGAGCAATTCCGGGTGATCGACGATCGAGGTCTGGTAATTGGCCCGGGAAGGATACACATTTTGCACCAAGTGGTCCCACAGGTGCCATTCCCAGACGACGTTTTGGGTATTGACCCCGGTCGGTTGCAGCTCCATCACCTTCTCGGAGTGGATCTCAAACGATTGGGTGCACCCTGCATTGAAGACCTCAAATTGGTCCTTGATCTCGTAGCTGATCACGAGCACGTTGCCGTTGGGCAGCACGCAATGGTCGTGGTGGAGCTGGGTCGTCGAGGTCGAGTGGGTGTAGTCCCAGAGAATGTTGCCATTCCAATCCACCTTTTGAATCCGCCCCGTCTGCCCGCCGCCATTGAAGTTGGTATTGCTCACTATGACGCTGCGGCACAGGATCCCGCCCGGCAGCAGGTAGGAGCTGTAGCCTGTCGGCGCATTGTTGAAGGTCCAGGAATGATGGACCGCATTGAGCGTATCGATCAGCCGGGCAGAGTTGCTGAAATTTTCAGAGTAGAGGGTGTATTTGCCCCACTGCTGTGCCTGAAGGGACCCCAGGCACAGCAGCGAGCACAACAAGAGGGAGCGGAATGGCAACATTTTCATGCTTCTTTTCAATTAAGTCTCGATCTGATCTATCTATGAATTCAAAGACAACTTAACATAAACTAAGCAAGAAAAATGTAACAAGCCCGACATATTGATCAGAAAACCAACCGATTCCCCCACAAAAAATGCGGATTGCCCGGGTAGGACAGCGTGACCAGCACGCATCAACGTGTCAGCACCACTTTTTGCGTGCCGACATGCTGCTCCCCAAGGTAAATCGAGACAAAATACAATCCTGGCTGCAGCGAGGAGAGGTCCAGCGAGGTGGTATTGGCAGCGACGGCCACACGCTTGCCACAAGCATCGGCCACCGAGACCACAAAGGGGGTCCCGTCGGGCGATGCGATGCGCAGGGTGCCCTTGGTTGGATTGGGGTAGACCTTCCAGCCAGGGCTTAAACCCAGATCGATCGCCGTGATGTTGATGGTCACGGGGTTGGAGAATGCGCTCTCGCAACCCATGCTGTTGGTGGTGATGACGGTATAGATTCCCGATTGCGTCGGTACGTAGAAACTGCTCGTCGCGCCGGCGATGAGGTTGCCGTCCATGTACCACTGGTAGGTGGTGCCGGTGCTGCAATAGAGCGTGTCGGTGCTTTGGGTAATGGTGGGCGTCGCAGGCGTGACCACAGTCACCGCAACCGAGGCCGTGGTGGAGCAGCCACCGCTGGTCACCGTCACGAAATAGGTCGTGGATGCGGTCGGATTGGCGGTCGGATTTTGCAAGGTCGAGGTAAATCCGGCAGGGCTGGATGCCCAGTTGTACGTGTAGTTGCTGCCGCCGCCGGGGGTCACGTTCAGGTTCACCGGCGTGTTCCAGCACACGCTGTCTTGCGATGCGCTCACGAGTGCGGTGGGCTCGGTGCCACCGTTCACATAACACTCGGTATACCGAAATGCCTGCGCTGCGTGTCCGGTGAAATTTTGTGTCCAAAGGACATTGCCGGCGGGGTCGATCTCGTAGATGGTGCCGAGGAATGCCATGCAGATCAGCGTGTTGCCATTGGGGAGCTGCTGCGAATTGCCCTCGTTGCTGGTGCGGCCATTGCAGGGCGTGCGCTGGGTGTAGGTGGCGGGGCTGTAGGCGGGACCGGGATTCAAGTCATAGTTGAGGCCATTCAGCGGCGGCACGATTTGATCGATGCAGCTCTGGGTGGTGGAGATGCCGTCGTTGTTGAATCCGACCAAGCGACCTGCATGGGGGGTGCCTGCGGGAATCCAGTGGGCATCGTGCACGGTCTTGAAGATCTTG
>JANMIM010000307.1:0-8113 GCA_031375795.1 Bacteroidota bacterium | reverse complement strand
GCGAGAATTGAGAATGCCGCATTTCCGCTAGAGGCTGTGAGAACTGAAAAGTCATCAAGTTCAAGAATAGTTTTGCTTAGACTCAAGAGGTCTTCGCTGTCATCAATGACAAGACGGTCATTCCCGGCATGCCCTCCTTCGATGTTTCGCCGCAGGATGCCTTGTTTGGCACGATGAACATGCTGCTAAACTTTCCGGACAAAGTGGTCGTCATCTTGGGTTACGCCGACCCCGACGAGCGCGGCGACCTCCAAGCACTCAGTCTGCAGCGGGCACAAAATGTTGCCGAGCACCTGAAATATTGGGGCATCCAAAACAAGCTCGTCGTCAAGGGATTGGCCGATTCCCAACCCAATGACGAGCCCAATTACAAGAATTTTTCAGGCAGGGAGCAGCGCGTGCGCATCGTTTTGGTGGATCCTCAGGAGGAATAAACGCAATATGAAATGAATACAATTGGTAAAATCATCACCGGGGTCCTGACCCTCGCCTACAGCTTGCTGGTCATCCTCACGCTCTGGAGCCTGGCGCGGCTCATGGAGGACCCGATCCTGTCCTATGATCCCATTTTCTTGACCGCCCTAGGCATCGTCGGGTTTGGCTTGCTCGTCTTTTACAGCAACCACCTCGCCGAGAACGAAGACGTCGGCAGAGGCCCCCGCATCATCTGGTTCATCCGCTTTTTTTTGCTGGGTTTCATTTCCTTTCCGCTGTATTGGGTTTCGTACATTATGCGGAGCGCGCCGGGGGAGGATGAGGAGGAATAAAAACCATGTTTGATTCCTGCGATTCTTTCCTATTTTTCCTTCCATTATTTCACCAGCTTTCGCCATGAATCAAAAGCATTTTTTGCTCTTAGGCCTTCTCTTTTGGTGCATCCGGTTGCTGGGCCAAAATCCTGACTTCGTCCAAAACGAAGGCATCACGAGCCCGCTGCACCAAGCCCACATCGGGCGGATCACGTTCATGGAGCGGGTGATCCCGATCGAGGAATACAAGGAATCTGATTTCCTCTCGACCTTTGAATGGGGGGACAAAAAAGACCTGAACATCAGGACCTTCATGGGCAATTCGCTCACGAATTACCTGCATCCCTTGGCACCCGAAATGCCTGCCGAGGAATTGGTGCAAAAGGGAAATTTTCAATTCACTTTCATCGTCGATGGGCAGCTGGTTTATGTTGAGAATCTCACGCCTGGAGCAGGCGGGCCCGAATTCAAGAATACCAAGACGGTCTTTCGCGTGCCGCTGATGAGCACGCAAAACGAGGACTCATGGGGCCGGTTTCTGTGGAACCGTTTCCTGATGTCTGGCGGCCAAGTCGCGCTGGGAATCGGCGTACACCAACTCAAAATCGAGTTGCGCGCATACCTGCCCACACCTGAGATCAAGGTCAGTGGACTCATTGCCGCTGGTGAATTGCAGGTTTCGGTTCCAGCAAAAAAAGTAAATCCGAAACAAATTGCGGTGCAAGCCATTCGCCCGCAAACCGATTTCCCGATTTCAACCGCCTCGCTGGACAAAACGAAATTGGAGGAATTGAATACCAAGATTGCCGATGGCACATTCAAGGATATTTCCAGCATCGTGGTGATCCAAAACAACGCCTTGCTCGTCGAAGAATATTTCAATGGTGCCAAGCGCAATACCCTGCACGACACGCGGTCTGTGGGCAAATCTGTCGCGGGAATGCTCGTGGGATTGGCGATCGACAATGGGCATCTGAAAAGCGAAAATCAGCGTCTCTCTGAATTTTACGATCTGAAAAAATACAAGAATGACTCGCCCCCAAAAGGTCAAGTCACCCTCAAAAACCTGCTCACGATGAGCTCTGGTTTTCTGGGTTCCGACACCGACGAGAAGTCGCCCGGCAATGAGGAAAACATGTACCCGACCGCCAATTGGGTGGAATTCACGCTCAATCTCCCAATGGAAGACAGCAGGGTGAACGGCGAAAAATGGGATTATTTCACCGCAGGAATGATCTTACTCGGCGACATCCTCAACACCGCTGTGCCCGGCGGATTGGAGAAATTTGCGGAAAGCAGCCTCTTTGCGCCATTGGGGATCACCAAATACAAATGGCAGCACACGCCCCAAAACGTGCCCAACACGGCAGGCGGCATCGGAATGCGCGCATTGGATTTGGCAAAATTGGGTTTGCTTTATGCCAATGGCGGCCAAGTCAATGGGAAGCAAGTGATCGCAGCCGACTGGGTGGCTGCGAGCCTGTCGCACCAATTGCCCATCCCCGGACGTGTGGAGGAATATTATGGTTATTTGTTTTGGAACATGACCTACCTCGTTGCAGGGCAAAAGCATGAAGTATATTATGCCAGTGGAAATGGTGGCAATCGCATCTTCATTTTCAAAGACCGACCGCTTGTGATCGTCGTCACGGCCACAGCCTACAACAAGCCTTATGCCCATACGCAAGTGGATCGCATGATGCGGGAATATTTGATCCCTGCCGTGACAAAATGAAGGGCTGACTAGATCAGTGACACCCCATTCCCATCGGTCGTGAGCACCTCGCTCATGTAATCAAAAAACGGGCGAATGGCCATGAACGCTGCATTTGCATGCACCACAAAATCAGGCGCTAGCACCTCGGCGTCGGTAAAATAATGCCTGAAAATGAACTGCTTGTAGCGCAAATATTCCACGCCGGGATGGTCTTTGGGATAGCCCGCAGGCGCCGTCTTGAGCTGCTCGCCTTGCATGCGCCCAAAGGTTGTCTGAATCCCCGGCAAGGCCATGATGGCTGCCCAGTCCTCGTAATTGTGCTCAATGTCGGTGCGGATGCGTTTCATATCATCTGCATTCGGCCCAAAAAAGCCGCAAGAGACATAAGATCTGCCAGGCTCGATGTGGAAATAATATCCGCCGCGCAATTGTGGCTTGAGCCTGTGAAATCCACCGGCAAACCTTGGATTAAAAGGCGGCTTGTTTTTGTGGAAGCGCAAGTCGTTGTAGATGCGGTACAAGTTGTGGCCCGACCGCTCGGTGACGATGCGGTCGTGGTTTTGCATGCGCTTGAGAAACTCACGTGCGAAGGCCGCTACGTTTGCGTGCGCCTGCTCGTAAGCGGGTTTGTGGGCCTGGAACCAATCCTTGGCATTGTTTTGCGCAAGGTCTTGCAGGAAGCAGAGGGTACTGGGCAGGATGGCGAACGATTCCGATTGAGACGACATGGGAAGAAGGATAATCTTTGCAGCGAAATTAGTGCAAATCCATCGCTGATCAAGCGCAATTTACTGGGCATTGGAGATGGTGAAGGGCAAAACGCCGCCTTAGGAAGGCGGCGTTTTGTAAATGCTTGTAGGGTTCGCATGTACGACTCAGGGCATTCGTAAGGCGATCGAATGCACTGGAAGGGTATAGAAAAGGGGGATTTATGCAGCTGCGAGTATTCCAATGAAGACGGGCAAGACGATGGTCAGCACACCCAAAAGCAGCCCGATCAATGCCAGCGTGCGGCCGGTGTAGTCACCAGCCAAACCGACGATGCCAAAGATGATCGCCAAGACCGCAAATGCGAGCCCAAAAGGCCACACTGCCCACGCAAAGCCAAAGGCAATCAGCCCAAAAACGAAGGACAATATTCCAAACAAGGAACCGCCGCTATGGGTCGATTTTTCCTTGTGCGTCTTGAAGAGTTTGAACAATTGAACCTTTTGTTGCTTTTCTGGACGCGCAATCTGCACGGTATTGTCGACGGCTGGAGCGGCGACTTTTTGAATTGCCGATTCGGTTGCAGGGGTCGACAAAGTGGCGGTGGATTCCATCTCGGCCGTCATCGCCATTTCTCCAGATTGCTGCTGCCCCGAAGGCGTGGCGCTCTCCCTATGTTCCTGTTTTTCAGATCCTTCGCGGGATAGGCTTGCCATCAAAGGTTGTGTCCACAACGATGTGAGTGCGATGCAAACAAGTAAAAGATTTTTCATCTTCATTCAATTTTAGTTTTCAAATCTGCCATGCTGCCCCGTAATTCAAGTGCATTAGACCATGCTCCATTGGGACTTACATGCTGCATAAAGGTAGGGTGCATCGCGGCTGGCGCTCTTGCGCAACGCTTGAAAATTGTTGCAACATTCACGGGTCGGCATGGCGGATAGCGCGTGATGCGAACTGCCGCAGCTGCATTTCGCTTGGAAGATTCAACTTTTTTGACCAGATTTGGCTTTGTTGTGTCATTAGAATTTTAACCAATTAATTGTAAAACGATGGGAAATGCCCAAAAAACAGCAACCATGATGATTCCACCGAATGGACGGGATCTCTGGACCGACATCATGCAAAATCCTCCAAAGCTGCCCGAGGGGGTGACAGAGGGCCAATTCATCGCGGCATCCTACACCATATTTGAAGATGGCGTGTCGGTCATGGGCGGTGTAGCCGTCGGACCCGCGAGCCAAGGTTTCAATTACGCGTTGTTCATGGTGTTCGACAGCAACTACAACCAAATCGGCGGTTGGCCGATCGATACCAGTGATTGGGAGGATTTTCAAGTGAGGTCGATCGAATTTTCCATCGATCCAAACGAGGACGAGCCCAGCTATGTGCTCGATGTCGTCGAAGCCGATTCCTGAAGAATGAAATTCAAAATGCAGAAATTTACATTTGTCTGATCGCGGCGATCCTTTCGCAACGCAGGCAAACGAAAGCTTCCGCCCGGGAGAAATTGCTGTACAGGTAATTTTTCTCGGGCGGGATTTATTTCGGGGAAATTAATACCATTTCGCCCTTCAAAAACAAACAATCCATCAATGCCAACACGCAGGACAAAAATCTGCCGCAAATTGATTGCTCTTGGTTTCCTCACGTGAACGAGCGGCCGACAAAATGAACAACGCACCAATTACACCCAAAAGGATGCCCTTGATGCGATGATTTATTTCTTTTCGCAAGCCTATCACCTGCAATTCCAAATCCTCAAAATGAATAAGTAAAACCCGTCAATTTCTCAGAGACTTCCCACAATTTTTTGGCAACGGCGAGGTCATGGGAATGCGGACGAGACCCCACTTTGCCGGGCTTGCCCTTCATTTCGTTGAATCCGGTCGGGCCATAATATTCGCCACCTTTCACATCGGGATCCAAAGCGGCCATCAATTGCGGCAAGGTAGCCTTCGCAGGCTTGTGTATCACCAAGGCAAAAAGTGGCATCATCAAGAAAAGCAGCACCTTAGGGATATGCTTGCCTAATTCGGTATTGGAAACACCCGGATGGGCAGCGACAGACAGCGTCTTTTGCCCCGCAGCCTCCAAGCGACGCTGCAATTCATACGCAAACATCAGGCACGCCAATTTGCTCTGACCATAGGCGTCCATTCGTGAATAGGATTTCTCGGCGTGTAGGTTTTCAAAGTCAATCTTCCCGCTTTCATGGGCCTTGCTGCTCAATGTCACAATTCGTGATCCAGATGTCTTGTTGAGTGTCGGCAACAGCAAGCCCGTCAGCAAAAAGTGACCGAAATAATTGGCGCCCATCTGACTCTCAAATCCGTCTTCGGTCTTGGAAAACGGCGGCACCATGATCCCGGCATTGTTGATGAGCAGGTCGAGGCGGTCGTATTTGGCCAGGTAGGCGGCGGCAAATGCACGCACGGATTTGAGGCTGCTCAGATCGAGCGTCATCACCTCGAGGTCTGCTTGCGGGACTTTCGCCAAAATCGCCTGCTTGGCCGCTTCGGCCTTGGCGGCAGACCTGCATGCCATGATGACCTTGGTATTGAGGTTGCCGAGGGCGATGGCCGTTTCGAAGCCTAAACCAGCATTTGCGCCGGTGACGATGGCTATTCTGCCCTTTTGAGAGGGGACTTTGGTGATGTCGAACATGTTTTTCTTTTGAGGGAGAACTGCGAAGTCTTGGAATGGTTTGAATTGTTTTGAGAGTATTCTTCCGGGGCAAATGGTTCCATCAAATTACAATGAAAGAGAGCATTGCATTGCAAATGTTTATCGATTTCGTTATATTTGCTACCAAAGTTAGAGCGCAATGAAGTTTGCCGATTTGAGGAATGATGTAGCTTTTCGCAAGATCTTGGGAAACAAGCGGAAGACTCATATCCTCATTTCTCTATTAAATGCAGTCTTACAATTGCAAGGAGATCAACGGATCGCATCCATCAAAATTGAAGATCCAAACCTATTCCCTCGTTTGGCAGGGGAGAAATCGGCCATCATCGATGTACGCGCTACGGAAGAGAGTGGCCGGCAGTTTGTCATTGAAATGCAAGTCACCGAGCCTAGAGGTTTTGATAAGCGCGTACAATACTATGCCAGCAGAGATTACTCGATGCAGATTAACAAAGGTCAAGATTACAGTAAGCTGAAACCAACAGTCTTCATTGGCATCTTGGATTTCAACTATTTCAAGGGGCACGACTACCTGTCCTATCATTCATTGCTGGATGAGAAAACCTACGAAAGCAAACTGAAGGATTTGCGCTTTGCCTTCATTGAACTGAAGAAATTCAAGAAATCGGCGACTGAGTTGACGACTTTGGTGGACAAATGGATTTTCTTTATCAAGAATTCTGAGAAGTTAGCGGACATGCCCGACAACATCGAGGATGAGGGGCTCAAAGACGCCTACTTCGATGCCGACCGCCACCACTGGACCAAGAGCGAACTGATTGCTTATGACAATTCATCGATCGCCGTTCAAGATGCGATCGGGAGGCAGGAACTTGCGGTGGAACGTGCGGTAGAGCGTGCTGAGAAGGACAAGGCATTGGAGATTGCGAAGAATCTCAAGGCGCTGGGAGTAGCTGTGGCAGATATCGCCAAGGCGACTGGGTTGGATGAAGAGGAAATTGAAGGGATTTGACGTTGCAACTATGCGATCAGGTCGGCTCCGTTAATTTCCATTCGCTTCGTTTTCCCAGACTTACTTGCTGATTCTCCAATGAACATATTGATCACAATGAAATAGTAGGTCTTGTTGCCAAACTGAAAACGAGGAGGAAATACTTTTGTCGAATCCAATGATCCAAAATCAATTTCTATGTCGTCGAAATTAAAGATCACCAAATAGCCGACATCTTTAAGATAATCATTTGTATACTTTACAATTTGAGTAAATCCATCTCGGATTCTGGGTTTTCCATATCCCTTTCCGCCATCAATTATCTTTATTTCAAGTACCAATGGGTCATTTGTCTCTATTTCTCCAATTATGTCTGCCCTTCCAGAAGTCGATTTTGGTGTAGAAAACGGGTATTCAATTCCTTGGTCAAATAGGAATAGTCTCAAATCGTCTTCGAGAAGTTGTTCGTAGTTCTTATCGAGGGAATCATATTGATCTACTAATTTTGTCTTTGTAAACCACTCCATGCGACACTTGTACTTTTCCAGCAAAAATATTATTGAGCTTGAACGATCCAATTCATCATGTGCGAAATAAACAATAGGAGTAATCAACGTTTCAACCATTATTGATCGAGAGGCTTCCCAACCACTGCCACGCCAACAGTCCAAATACTTGATTTGCTCATAGCCAAAATCATTAACAAGAGATTTTAGGCATTGGTAAGAAAAAGCCGCCTGTTCTTGAGAATTCGCAAACACAATACCAGAATTAAAGTCGAGGCGCTTATGAATTGCCACTTTGTCAAATGAGTACTTTGAACATACTTCATTAAGAATTCCCATTATTGACTTCTCCTTTTCAATATTAGAAACAAAATAGCTTAGTTGATTGGAAAACTCAGGCTCTGAAGCCTTATGGAGTCGATTTTTCCATTCTTGAAGATTTGTCCGAAGACTATGATTATAATAGTTCATTTCATACCTAATTTCTTAATTGTTTTAAAAAAATTCATGATGGCTGAATTGAAAGATTCAATGCCTTGATGAACCGAGACGTCTTCGTCTATTAACGCGATTTCAACCTTGCAATTGTGACAATATACCCGTTCTTCTAATCGTACTTGTATGAACCGGACAGATTCCAAGTACTCACAACTATACTCTGCGCGGGCATAATCCCTTTTTCTGTTTGTCATGTCGACCGTAGGCGAAGCCGAAGCGGAGACATCTAGCGCCTTGTGATACACCTCACGCTAACCCATTTCGCTAGCATAAGGTGCTACTGAGTTAGCTAGAT
>JANMIM010000279.1:0-1724 GCA_031375795.1 Bacteroidota bacterium | reverse complement strand
CCTGGGATCCCGACTTCCGATGGGACGGTGAGTTGCACGACCGCGACAGCCAAGAGGGTGCTTATGTCTTTGTGATCGAGGCCTCGGGCTACCTGAACGAAAAGCAGAAACGCTCCGGCACCGTGACTTTGCTCCGCTAATCTCTGCGGTTCTCTGCGCCCTCTGCGGTTTTTTCTTTCAGAGGATGGAAACCGCAGAGGGCGCAGAGGTTCGCAGAGTCAAGCTTGGGGAACAAAAATCTATCCTTCGCAAGCGCAACCAAGCCTGATAATTCCCATATTGCCGCCGATGTCAGGGAATACCAACCGTCTGCAAAAACTGGAGTCCGTGCGCGGATTGGCGGCGATTTACATGTTGCTGCACCACTATGTGCATTGCAACGTCCAACTGGCGTTTTTCCAGAAGTTTTTTGTCTTTGGGCAGGCCGCTGTGATGGTGTTTTTTATCCTGAGCGGCTTTGTGATCTGTTATTCGATGGCGGGGCGCGGGGCGAACCTGACGGTGCGCGACTACCTCGTGCGGCGGTTCAGGCGCATCTATCCGCCCTTTGTGATCGTGCTGCTGATCGAGGTCGTGGTACAATGGATCGCTCCCTACCAATGGGAGGCCTTTGACTGGCGCAACTTTGTCGGCAACCTGCTCATGCTCCAAGACAAGCAGCATCCCTTTGCCTGGTTCTCGCCCTTTTTCAGCAACAGCCCCCTCTGGTCGCTGTCCTACGAATGGTGGTTTTACATGCTCTTCATCCCCGTGTGGTTCCTGCTCAAGGCCCACCCCGGACGGCGGCGCTACTGGGCGGCTGGCATCACGCTGCTGGGATTCGGCAGCTTCATGCTCCTGCCCAACCAATTTTCCATCATTGCGGCCTATTTTATGATGTGGTGGTCGGGCATCGAGTTGGCAAATGAGTATTTGGAGACAGGCAAGATCACGTGGCGTCGGCAGGCATTTTCCATCCTGGTATTGCTGCTGAATGCCGTCCTCTGGGCAATCGTCTCCTACCTGAGTTACCGCGCCACGGGCAAGGTGATGCGCTCCGACTATCCCTACATCCAACTCCAGCACCAGCTCACGGTGCTCCTGATCCTAGTGGCGGCCATTGGTTGGTACAAGCTGCGTTTCTGGGGATTTGAAGCGACCATCGGCGTGTTCAGGCACCTCTCGCCCGTCTCGTATGTGCTGTACATCGTGCACCTGCCCCTGATCGTGTACGCAGGCACGATCGCACTCACGGGCAGCGCATGGCTCGATATGCTCTGGCTATTTCCCTTGATTTTTGGCATCGCATGGCTGATCGAAGTCCCCTTGCAGCGCCAAATCAACCGGTGGATCAAGTGAGTTTTTTTGCGGCCCGCGGCCTCCCGGCCGCAGGGCCATCCTGCACAAGCCTCTGGCGCAGGATCGAAAATTGAGTGGTCATGGGCGCGGCGATTGGCGGATAACGCGGGTGTGGTTTGCGGGGAATTGGTGGAAATGTATTGGGCTGCAGGCTGGGCAAACTCAAATGAAAACCAGAAATATTCAGTCGGGGCCAGAGGCCCGAGCAGGATACGCCTGTGGCCGGAGGCCGCCGCGCGCAAGTTTGAACTTTCAGCTTTCAGCTTTCCACTCAAACAGCTGAAGATGAAACCGCAAAGGACGCCCCTCGGCCTTGCTCGGGACAGGCGCCGGTCCGCAAAGCCAAGCAAACTCTGAACTCTGAACTCTGATCTCTGAACTTTCAT
>JANMIM010000192.1:0-1736 GCA_031375795.1 Bacteroidota bacterium | reverse complement strand
CACCATCTGAAGAGATGAGTCAATCACATCGCCGATCACTTTTGCGTCATCATGCTCCATGACGTTGGCGTGCAGCTTGTGCTTGTGAATGGCCGCGATCATCGCTAAAACCCCTATTCGACTTTGCAGAAGCCGATGCTGCTATGGAGTGGCAGACGGTCAATGATGGCGGGGGGCCAGGTGGGGCCAGGTGGGGACACACCACTTTTGGTTGAATCCAGCTAATGAAAGACAGGCGTCCTTTTAATGGTGGCGTATTACCCATTGCCGCGATGCGAAATGGGTTTGGTGTGTCCCCCGCCAACATCGCCCCGGGATTCCCCCCGCCTCCATTTCTCTAGACGAGCCTTGGACACACTCGAATCCAAGGCTCGTTTTCTTTTGGAACAATGGGTTTTGGGGAAAACATAGACATTGCGACTTGATCCTGACAGGATCATAGAAGGTAGACGGTGGTAAGCGAAGCGCCACCACCGGAACCCTGGCAATCTCAATATCCTGATCCTGAAGGGATCAAAGAATTGGAATTCGCTAAGTTGCGTACGATATGGCCTTTTAGGTCAGTTTAACTCGGAACTCCGGTCGATGTACAATAATCGGTACTCCTGCGACAAAGAGATAAATGCGTTTATTAATCAGAACGAAAACGGAGGAGCTCAATGAATATTCAGTTGCCAACCGACGCAAGTCAATTTATCGAAGGAATGGTTGCGTCTGGTCAGTACGCCTCTGCCGACGATGCTATCGCAAATGGAGTGCGATTGCTTATGAGTCGCCAAAAGTTGCGAGTCGAAATTCATCAGGGAATTGCTGAGTTAGATGCAGGAATGGGCATTGGAGGTTCGCAAGTGTTTGACGAACTTCGATTGCGCGCAGAAAAACTTGGAAAACAGCAAGCCTAATGCCGCAGCTTATCCTTTCCCCTCCTCTCGACAAGATCTCGTTGGCATCTTGGATTTTATTTCACGTGACAAACCTATTGCAGCCTCAAATTGGATCGATTTGATTGAAGAGAAGTGCAAGTTGATTGCAGCATTCGGGGAGCAACGGTCTGAATTCGGTACCGAGATACCGACAATGTAAAGCCAGAGCTAGTTCATTGGTGGTGCCGCATATTTATTACGCAGTTTCTGAGCAGGTTTCGTTAGCGACTCTAATCGAATAGCAATTTTTGCTACAATTTTGCAGCCGTCTTTCGCACCGTCAGCCCTGGCAAACCCTATAAACCACCTATTTGTAATTAGTTCAGCATAGATGTGGGCGGATACGAACACCTCTTATGCTGGGCCGATCTTTTTGCAATACGACTCCGATGTCTTCATGAAAACTGACACTACACACGCTCCTCGCCATGTTCCACAAGTCATGGTTTCCAGCACCTTCACCGATCTGAAGGAGCACCGCGCAGCGATGATCGCGGCCATTCACAAGCACAAGCTGCACGCCAACGTCATGGAGCATGATGACGCAAAAGTGATCGGCGATGTGATTGACTCATCTCTTCAGATGGTGCGTGACAGTGTCGCTTATATCCTTGTCATCGGCTTCAAATATGGTCAGACGCCGATCTGCCCGGTCAGAAACCCGAAGAAGCTCTCAATCACAGAACTGGAGTTCGACGAGGCACAGCGATTGAATCGCCCAATCCTGCTCTTCATCATGGATGACAAGCATCCCATCACAAAAGGTGACATCGAGACGAACAAGTCGAAGGAGAAAAAGCTCATTGCTTTCCG
>JANMIM010000134.1:0-1647 GCA_031375795.1 Bacteroidota bacterium | reverse complement strand
CCTGCGCTACCACCGCCTCGAATGGACTGTGGATCCGGCGGTCAACTACATCAGCGGCAAAGTCACCTCCTATCTCGTGCCGGCGACCATAGGCCTCGACACCCTCTATTTCGACCTGAGCGACACACTTACCGTGGATTCGGTGAGGTTTCATGGAGCCTCGGCACCATTTTCCCAGCTCTCGGGGGACCTGTTGCGCATCGACCTGCCCGGTGCCATGCCGATGGGGGTCGTGGATTCCGTCTCGGTTTGGTACCATGGCGCGCCGGTGGGCACGGGTTTTGGCTCCTTCATCAAAGATGTCCATGACAGCGTCCCCGTGATCTGGACCTTGAGCGAACCCTACGGCGCGAGCGATTGGTGGCCCTGCAAAGACGGCATCACCGACAAGATCGACAGCATCGACATCCTGGTGACGGCCCCCCCCGGCAACCGCGTAGGCAGCAATGGCGTTCTCGTGGCCGTCACGCCCAGCGCTGGCGGCAATACCCATCACTGGCGGCATCGGCACCCGATCACCACATACTTGATCGCCTTTGCCGTCACCAACTATGTGCAATATTCCGATTGGGTGCCCTACGGTGGCGACACCTTGGAGGTCCTCAATTACGTGTTTCCCGAGGACAGCGCATGGTTTGCATCCAACACATCCAGCATCATCGGCGTGTTGCAACTTTACGACTCCCTGTTTGGCATCTACCCTTATCAGGACGAGAAATATGGACACGCCCAGTTCAAATGGGGTGGGGGCATGGAGCACCAAACAATGAGTTTCGTGATCAACCCAGATTTTGAACTCACTGCCCATGAACTTGCCCACCAGTGGTTTGGTGACAAGGTCACCTGCGGCAGCTGGCACGACATCTGGCTCAACGAGAGCTGGGCGACCTATTGCTCAGGACTTTGCTACGAGCACGGCCTCGGCAACTTTGCGTGGAGCGATTTCAAGAACATGCGCATCGACTATGCCATCAGCGCACCAGACGGCAGTGTCTATTGCGACGACACCACCTCGGTGGGTCGCATCTTCAATGGCCGACTCAGCTATACCAAAGGGGCGATGGTGCTCCATCAATTGCGCTGGCTCATCGGGGACTCTGCTTTTTTTGCTGCGGCATACAATTACATGAATGCCCCCTCGCTGGCCTACGGTTTCGCAACGACCGACGACTTCCAGCAACACATGGAAGCCAGCAGCGGCCGCAACCTCAGCGGCTATTTTGCCGATTGGTACTATGGCGAGGGCTTCCCGACCTACACGATCAATTGGACATTGCAAGGCGATACCGCTACGTTTGAGGTGAATCAAACCGTTTCCATGCCGTCCTCGGTGCCGTTTTTTGAATTGCCACTGCCCATCCAGATCAGCAATGGCTTGCAAGACACGATTTTGGTGCTGGACAATACCACCAACAACCAGATTTTCCGCGTGCACGTGCCCTTTGCCTTCGACAGCATTCATTTTGACCCCGAGCGGTGGATCATCACGGGTGCGCCGACGGTCGTGGTGCTCGCCGAGGACCCCGCCGATGAGCAAGGCCTCGAGATTTTCCCCAATCCGGTGCACGATTATTTGAACCTGCGCGGACAAGGGCTTCAGACCGCAGAGATTTTTGACCTCGCGGGCAACCGTGTCTACACCGCGCG
>JANMIM010000121.1:0-5247 GCA_031375795.1 Bacteroidota bacterium | reverse complement strand
CTGGAAAAAGAACCAGTTGAAGGGTTCCACAAAGCGCGCAGCGATGGACACGAGCACAAATCCCAGCAGGAGCTTGACCATTCCCAGACCGATTTGTGCCAGGAATCCCTTCATCAGAATTGGAAATAGATGAATGAGCCTTCGTTGGAGAGCAGCCACCTGATCACCGTGAGTGTGATCAGGATGATAAGGGCATGGTTCAGGACCTTGGGCATCCTGCCACGGGCGAGCGGAGCCCTTTCATCGGCCTTGTAGTACCAATCCAGGGTGAAAAACAGTGCCAGATAGGCCAGGGTGCGGGTGGCAGGGAAATAATGGAGCCCGCTGCCCGTCATTGTACCCATGTGTTGGAGGTAGTCGGTCGCCGCAGCAATCGAGTCGGCACGAAAGAGGACGAGTCCCAAGCTCCACAGCAGGAATGTGCTCAGGATCAATGGAGCTTGCCAAACGGTCCATTTGGACTCCGCCTCGGGCAACTTGCCGGGCAAAACCGCGCGCACGCCCTGCTCCATGGCGAGCAGCAAGCCATTGTAGAGCCCCCAGAGCACAAACGTCCAGTTGGCGCCGTGCCAGATCCCCGAAACCAAAAACGTGAGCACCACCGCAACAGCAATGCCCCATTTGCGCAAGTTGCGAAATTGGATCGCCAGCGGCATGAAAAGGTAGTCCTGAAACCAATTGGACAATGAAATATGCCAGCGTTTCCAAAACTCCGAGATCGTGCGTGAGAAATAGGGCGTTCGGAAATTGCTCATCAGTTCGAAGCCAAAGAGTTTGCCGCAACCAATGGCGACGTCGGAATAGCCCGAGAAGTCCCCATAGATCTGAAAGGCAAAGGCGATGGCCCCGAGTGCGAGGGTCAGGCTTGAGTACTGATGCGGCGCCCCAAAGACATCGTCCACAAAGATCCCGCATTGGTCGCCGATGGCTACCTTCTTGAAGAAACCCCAGATGATGAGCCGTATGCCTTGCACAGCCTGGTCGCGGTTGAAGACGCGCGGAGCGGTAAACTGCGGCAGGATATGGGGTGCCCGCTCGATGGGGCCGGCCATGAGTTGCGGGAAAAATGAGATGAATGCCCCAAACGAAATGATGTCGCGGCTCGGCTCGATCTTGCCGCGGTACACGTCGAGCACGTAGCCGATGGTCTGAAACGTATAGAAACTGATGCCGACCGGCAAGACGATGTTGAGCGTATGGATGTTCATTGTCACGCCCACGCCCGCCCAGGCATCCACCCAAGAAGTGATGAAGAAATTAAAATACTTGAAAACCCCGAGCATGCCGAGCTGCGAAACCAGGGAGACCATGAGCCACCGCTTGCGGGGACCCGGCTCATCGTGCTTGTCGATTTGCTGCGCGACAAAGAAGTCGATGAGGGTCGACGCGGCCAGCAACAACAGAAACCGCCAATCCCACCATCCATAAAAAACATAGCCCGCCGTCCAGAGCAGCATGTTTTGCAGCTTCAGGCTCCGCTGCGTCACAAACCAATACAGAACAAAGACTGCTGGAAGGAAAAGGATGAATTCTGCGGAATTGAAAAGCAAAACGGTGCCTGATTATTGATGAAGAAATAGCATCGCAACGTGCAGATTCCAAATGGAAAATGTCCCGGCAACGGGGCGAAGATAGCGCAGAGATGGCAAAAATTGCAAATCAGGGGGTTCCAAAATTTGGCCAAGGCCCGGATACGACGGCCCCAAACCGCGCATTTGCCCGCCGAAAACGCCAGCGCCAGGCACCACGCCTCGCGCATGCTCTCACACGAGCCTGCGCGGTAAGCTATGAAAATCTACTTATGACTCCCGAAAGAAAGTTTTTGTATAATTGCGCCGTTTTTGTTTAGTACCCTCTACCTATATAATATAGCGCATGGCCAAGAAGAATCTGATGATCGTTGAGTCTCCTGCCAAGGCAAAGACCATCGAGAAGTACCTGGGGAGTGATTTTGTGGTGAAGGCGAGCTTTGGCCACGTGCGTGACCTGCCCAAGGCAGACGACGCAATCGACATCGAACACGGCTTTGAGCCCAAATACATCATCATGCCCGATAAAAAGGATGTGATCAAGGAACTCAAGCAGCTAGCCAAGGAAGCCGAGACGGTATGGCTCGCGACTGACGAGGACCGCGAGGGAGAGGCCATCTCTTGGCACCTCGCCGAGGTATTGGGGCTCGACAACAAGGTCGCCAAGCGTGTGGTATTCAACGAGATCACCCAGAAGGCAGTCTTGAACGCCGTCGCCAATCCACGCACCATCAACCTGGACCTCGTGAACGCCCAGCAGGCCAGGCGCGTCCTCGACCGGCTCGTCGGCTTCAAATTGTCGCCGATTCTCTGGTCCAAGGTGCGCACGGGTCTCAGCGCAGGCCGGGTGCAATCGGTCTCCGTGCGCTTGATCGTCGAGCGTGAACGCGAGATCCAGAACTTTGCCTCCGAGTCCTCCTTCAAGGTCGTCGCGGAGTTTGGCTTGGAAAGCGGGCAGCGTCTGCTGGCCGAAACCAAGGGCAAATATGTCGCCGAGGAAAAGGTGCGCAAGTTCCTGGAAAGCTGCATCGGAGCCACGTTTACCATCACGGGCTTGGAAACCAAGCCCGGCAAGCGCAGTCCCGCAGCACCATTCACCACATCGACGTTGCAACAGGAAGCCAGCCGCAAGCTCGGCTTTGGCGTGTCGCAAACGATGCGCGTCGCCCAGAGCCTCTACGAGGCGGGGCACATTACTTATATGCGTACCGACAGCGTGAACTTGAGCGGGTTTGCCATCGCAGCCGCCGAGGAGGTCATCAAGCGCAAATACGGCCCCGATTACCACAAGGCCCGCCAATACAAAGGCAAGAACTCCAGCGCCCAGGAGGCCCACGAAGCCATTCGCCCCAGCGAAATGAACGCCACCGAAATCTCAGGGGAGCGCAACGAGCAACGGCTCTATGACCTGATCTGGAAACGCACCGTTGCCAGCCAGATGGCAGACGCCGCCACCGAGCGCACCACCGTGACCGTGGGCATCAGCAACAATCCAGAGGAACTCATCGCCACCGGCGAGGTCATCAAGTTTGATGGCTTTTTGAAGGTGTACACCGAGAGCCACGACGACGAGGAAGAGGAGGAAGGCGGCAGCGGCATGTTGCCCAAGCTCAACAAGGGCCAATTGCTCAAACTCTCCGAGATCGTCGCCAAGGAACGCTACACCAAGCACCTCCCACGCTACGCCGAGGCCAGCCTCGTGAAAAAACTGGAGGAACTCGGCATCGGTCGTCCATCCACTTATGCCCCCACGATCTCCACGATCCAGAAGCGCGAGTATGTGACCAAGGAAAACCGCGAGGGCGTGGAGCGCAGCTACCGCATGCTCAAGCTCAAGGGCACCGAGATTTCCAGCACAGTCGGCAAGGAAATCACCGGCGCAGAGAAGGCCAAGCTCTTCCCGAGCGACCTCGGCATGCTCGTGACCGACTTCTTGATCGAGAACTTCCCCAAGGTCCTGGACTTCCAATTCACCGCCAAGGTGGAGGAGGAGTTTGACGAGATCGCCGCCGGAGGCAAGACCTGGAACAACATGATCGGCAACTTCTACACCGATTTTGCCGAGACCGTCAAGGATACCAAGGACAATGCCAAGCGTGTCGGCAAGGAGCGTGTGCTGGGCGTGCACCCCAAGTCGGGCAAGAACCTCATTGCCAAGTTTGGCAAATACGGCCCCTTTGTCCAGATGGGCGACACCCCCGAGGAAGGCGGCGAAAAACCGACCTACGCCAGCCTCCGCAAGGATCAGCTGCTCGACACCATCACGCTCGACGAGGCCGTGGAGCTGTTCAAGCTGCCCAGGGAGTTGGGTGAATTGGAAAGCCTCAAGGTCAAGGCAAACATCGGCCGCTTTGGACCTTACATCCAGATGGGCAAGGAGTTTTTCTCGATTCCAAAAGGGGAGGACCCCTACGAGATCACGCTGGAGCGTGCAGCCCAGATCATCGACGACAAGCGCAATGCCGAGAAAAACAAGCTGATCCTGGAGCTCGCCCCCGACGTGCAGGTGCTCAATGGCCGGTTTGGAGCATACGTGAAAATGCGTGGCGCCAACCTCAAGATCACCAAAGGCACCGACCCAGCGACCCTGACGATGGAAGACTGCGAAAAGCTCTTTTTGGAGCAAAAGGACAAGCCCAAAGGCAAGGCTCCGCGCCGAGGCAAAAAGGCCTGAAAAAAAGTAAATTTCTTGCAGCACCTTGAGAAACCGATGAAGGTTGCATAATTTAGGGTTTGCTGTTTTTGGAAGAATTAGAATCTGAAATATGAGTTGGTTCAAGCGCGTCAAAGACGGTATCCTGACCCGTACCGAAGACAAAACCGAAGCCCCAGACGGCATGTGGAGCAAATGCCCCGAGTGCAAGAAGGCTACGCACCACCGCTCGCTCGAGGAGCACCATTACGTGTGCCCGGAGTGCGACTACCATTTTAGGATCGGTTCGGCAGAGTATTTCGGGATTCTGTTTGGGGAGAATACCTTCACGGTGCACTTCTCTGAGTTGGCCCCGGGGAACCCCTTGGACTTTGAGGATTCAAAGAAATATCCAGATCGCATCAGGGAGACGATCGAGAAGACCCACTTGCCCGAGGCGATTCGCGTCGGGGAAGGCAACATCGACGACGAGCCGGTCGTGATCTGCTGCATGGACTTCAGGTTCATCGGCGGTTCCATGGGATCGGTGATGGGCGAGGCCATCTCCAAAGGCATCGACATCTGCCTGGAAAAGCGCATCCCCTTGGTGATCATCTCCAAGAGTGGCGGCGCCCGCATGATGGAAGGCGCATTCAGCCTCATGCAAATGGCCAAGGTGAGCGCCAAGCTCTCCATGATGAGCGACGCGAGCGTGCCTTATTTCTCCATTCTCACCGACCCGACCACGGGTGGTGTGACGGCGAGCTTTGCGATGCTCGGCGACTTCAACATTGCCGAGCCCAATGCCCTCATTGGCTTCGCCGGCCCACGCGTCATCAAGGAAACGATCGGCAAGGACCTGCCCAAGGGCTTCCAGAAATCAGAGTTCCTGCTCGAGCACGGATTCCTCGATTTCATTTGCCACCGCCGCGACCTCCGCAAGAAGCTTGTCACACTGGTCAAGTTGTTGAAAAAATAGCCGTCTTGGCCGGAGCGAAGCCTATGCGCCTCTTCAAGAAGCCGGTTCTCTGCAATTATTACGTCACTTACCGCTGCAACGCTAGTTGCAGCTTTTGCGACATTTGG
>JANMIM010000120.1:0-5010 GCA_031375795.1 Bacteroidota bacterium | reverse complement strand
ATTGTCTTCCTCGGTCTTGGTAGTCTTCAAACATGTCGAAGGAGGCGCAGGCTGGGGAAAGCAGCACGCAGTCTCCGTTGTTGCTCATGTGGTAGGCGAGTTTCACTGCCTCTTCCATGCTTTGGGTGTTCACGATCATGTCGACTTTGTGGCTGAAGGCTTTGTGGAGCTTGAGCACGTCGTTGCCGATCGCGATGAGGCACTTGACCTTTTTCTCGACGAGCGGGATCAGGGTGCTGTAATCATTGCCCTTGTCCACGCCGCCGGCGATCCAGATCACCGGCCGGTCCACGCTTTCCAGGGCATACCAGGTCGAGTTGACATTGGTGGCTTTGGAGTCGTTGATGAACTCGACACCGCGCACGACGGCGACTTTTTCAAGTCGGTGCTCTGCATTGCGGAAGTCAGTGAAGGCATCGCGAATCTTGTCCTTGCGCAGGTCCAGGATGCTGCCGACAACTGCTGCCGCCATCGTGTTGTACATGTTGTGCCGACCTTGCATGGTCATGGCGTCGATTGAAAAAACGGAGTTATCGAGGTTCATTGCGAGCCTTATTTCTTTGTGTTCCACCCATGCCTCGGCGCCCGGTTGCTTTTCCCATGCAAATCCGTGCTGCCTTGACTTGATATTTTTTTCTTGAAGTAATTCCATGGTAATCGGATCATCCATGCAGTAGATGAAGTGGTCTGCTGCGGTCTGATTTTCGGCGATCCGGAACTTTGCGTCGGCATAGTTGCGGAGCTCGTAGTTGTAGCGATCGAGGTGATCGGGCGTGATGTTGGTGAGCACTGCGATATCGGGCTTGAAGGTCCTGATGTCGTCGAGCTGAAAGCTGCTCACCTCTAGCACGTAAAAAGGCTTGGGATCGAGCGCCACCATGCGGGCGAAGCTGTCTCCGACATTGCCGGCGCAGCCTGCGTCGAGGCCACATTTCACCAGCATGTGGTGCGTGAGCAGCGTGGTCGTGGTCTTGCCATTGCTGCCTGTGATCGCGATGATCTTGCTGTCGGTATGGCGGCTGGCAAACTCGATCTCGCTGGCGATCTCGATGCCCCGTGCACGGATGGCCTTGACGATCGGGGCCTTCTCTGGAATGCCCGGGCTCTTCACGACGAGGTCTGCATCCAAGATCTGGCTCTCGGTGTGGCCGCCTTCTTCCCAGGCGATGCCGTGCTGCTGCAGCTCGGCCTTGTACTTGTCTGGGATCGTGCCATACTCGCTGACCAAGACGGCATAGCCGAGCTGGGAGGCGAGGATGCCCGCTCCTACTCCACTTTCTTTACCGCCTAGGACTGCTATTTTCATTTTCTGCTTAGCGTAGTTTCAGGGTGACAAATGCTGCGACCGTGAGCATGATGGCCACGATCCAGAAGCGCACGACGATCTTGGTCTCGTGCATGCCTTTTTTCTCGTAGTGGTGGTGGAGCGGCGCCATGAGGAAAAGGCGCTTGCCTTCGCCGGTCACGGAACGGCGCTTGGTGTACTTGAAGTAGGCGACCTGCACGATCACCGACAGCGACTCCAAGAGGAAAATGCCGCAGAAGATCGGAATGAGCAGTTCCTTCTTGACCATCATGGACAGCACGCCCACCGCGCCGCCGAGCATGAGGCTGCCCGTGTCGCCCATGAACACCTGGGCGGGGTAGGTATTGTACCAAAGGAAGCCCACGCAAGCGCCGATCAGGGCACCGCAATAGATCGTGAGTTCAGCGGCCTTGGGGATGTAGCTGATGTTCAGGTATTCGCTGAAGATCACGTTGCCGCTCACATAGGCGAATATTGCGAGGGCGACTGCCGCCACAGCCGTCGTGCCTGCCGCGAGTCCGTCGAGTCCATCGGTGAGGTTCACGCCGTTGGACACGGCGGTCACGATGAAGATGCAGATGAGGATGTACACCAGTTTGCCGGCCAATCCGCCATCAGCCTTCTCCCAAAACGCGATCTTGGCGTAGTTGAAGACGTATTTCTTGAGGAAGGGCACATTGGTCTTGGTGGCAAATTGGCTTTCGCGCACACCGTGTAGGTCATTCCAGACGCCGATCACTTCTTCGTCGGAGATCGTCAGGATCTTTTGCTCGGTGTGTGAAAAGCCGTCGGTGGTGACCATGCGCTCAATACCGTAGGCATGACCTGCATCCTTGAGCGCAGTATTGTATTGCTGACCATCGATGGTGAGCAGACGGTCGCCTTTCATGAAGCCTTTGTCCGCCAGGTATTCGTCGACAACGAGGGTGCCGTTGTCATTGATCCTTCCCTGTGGGCCTTTGAAGTCGGCATGGAAGACCATCGTACAGCCCACGATCAGGCCCAAACCCACTTGGCCGAGGATCTTGAATTTGCCTTGCAGACCCGCCTTGTTTTTCTTGAAGACCTTGATGTAGTCGTCTGCAAAGCCGATCACAAACATCCAAACCGTGGCCAGCAAGATCAGGAGCACGTAGGCATTGGCGAGGTTGGCCCAGAGCAATGTCGGGACCATGATGGCCACAAAGATGATGATGCCGCCCATGGTGGGGGTGCCTGCCTTGAGCTTGTGGGACTCAGGGCCATCCTTGCGGATCGTCTCGCCGATGAGGCGCTTCTTGAGGTAAGCGATGATGTACTTCCCAAAGACGATGGCGACGATCAGCGATGTGATGATGGCAAGGGCTGACCTGAAGGATAAGTATTTGAACACCCCAAAACCTGGGATGCCTCCACCTACCTTTGCGTTCAACCATTCCAAAAATGCGTACAACATCAGCTTTCGAGCGTTTTAAAAGTTTCTGCCAATACCTGCCGGTCGTCGAATGGGTGCTTGATCCCTTTGATTTCCTGGTAGGTTTCGTGGCCCTTGCCGGCCACGAGGATGATATCGTTGGGCTGCGCGAGGCGACAGGCCACGGCGATTGCCTCTTTGCGGTTTTCGATGCTCATGACCTTGCGGCGGCCTGAGATCGGCACGCCGGCCATCATCTGCGCGAGGATGCTTGCGGGCTCCTCGTCGCGTGGGTTGTCGCTCGTGAGCACCACTTGGTCGCTGAGCCGGGTGGCGATCTCAGCCATCACCGGGCGCTTGGCGGCATCGCGGTTGCCGCCACAACCCACGACGGTGATGATCTTGCCGTCGCCCTGCCGGATGTCACGGATGGTTTCCAAGACATTTTTGAGTGCATCGGGCGTATGGGCGTAGTCGACGATGGCCGTGTGGGTGCGCTTCATGGACGTGATGGTCTGGAAGCGGCCATTGACCCCGTCGATGTTGCTCAATTCCTCGAGGAAACCGTCTTCGTCCAGCTCCATCTCCTTGGCCACGGCATATACCGCGAGCAGGTTGTAGGCGTTGAAGCTGCCGATGAGCCTGAACCAGGCCTCCCGGTCGTTGACATTGAGGCAGAGGCCCTCGAACGTGTTTTCAATGATGCGGCCCTTGTAGTCGGCCATGCGCTTGAGGCTGTAGGTCAGGTGGCGGCCCTTGCAGTTTTGCAACATCACCAGACCGTTTTTGTCGTCTGCATTCACCAGGCCAAATGCGCTGCTGCTGAGCTCGTCAAACAAGATCTTCTTGGCTTCCAAGTAGTTCTTGAAGTTGCCGTGGTAGTCGAGGTGGTCATGGGTGAGGTTGGTGAAGACCGCACCGGCAAACTTGATCCCGGCCACGCGGCGCTGGACCAAGGCGTGGCTGCTCACTTCCATGAAGCAATATGTGCAGCCTGCATCGACCATCTGCTTGAAGGCCAAGTGCAATTGCTTGGCGTCGGGCGTGGTGTGGGTGGCGGGCTGCTCCTGCTCACCGATCATGACGACGACGGTGGAGATCAATCCGCTGCGCTCGCCCATGTTGCTGAACAGCTTGTGCAGCAATGTGGCCGTGGTGGTCTTGCCGTTGGTGCCCGTGACGCCGACGACCTTGAGGCGGTCTGCGGGGTTGTCGTAAAAGTTGGCGGCGATGTAGGCCAATGAGCGGGCGGCATCTGCCACTTTCACCCACACGACATGGGCCGGCATCTCGGCGGGGAACTCCTCGCACACGATGGCGCTCGCGCCCTGGGCTACGCAGGCATCTATATATGTGTGCCCGTCGCTCGCGGTGCCGCGCACGGCGACAAACAGGCTGCCTGACACAACTGCACGCGAGTCAAAGAAGAAGTCTGCGACTTGGGTACCCAGGTCGCCTCTCACTTCGATGAGCGGGCATTTGTACAGTATGTCTTGCAGCGTCTTCATCAGCGCAGTTCTAGGGCGATTGACATGTTTCCCCGGGTCGGCTCACCCGCGTGGATCGATTGGCTTCTCACTTTGCCGTGGCCATTGAGCATTACTTTCATTCCCAGGCTTTCCAGCAGCACCACCGCATCCTTGGCGCTCATGCCGTAGACATTGGGCACGCGGCCTTGCTTGATATCGAGCTTGGAGAATTCGATTTTTCCTTCGTTTTCCGTGGTGCGCACCCAAGTGCCCTCTGCCTCTGCGGCCCCCTTGAGGTCCAGGGAGTGGTAGACTGCCTTGGCGTTGGCTTGGTTCACGGTGCGGGTGATCGGCGCGTGCTGGTGAAATTCCCGTGGGATGTATTCCTGCACCAAATCCATGTCGCCGGTATAGACCTGCTGGGCGATCTCGGCAAAAATGGGCGCGGCCACCGAGGCACCATAATATTCTCCATTGGGCTCATCCACCATCACATACAAGGAGTAGCGGGGCTTGTCGGCAGGGAAATAGCCTGCAAAGGAGGCTTGGTACACGGCTTGGTATTCGCCGGTGATCTTGCTGAGCTTGCGTGCGGTGCCCGTCTTGCCGGCCATTGTACATTTGCCGGTTTCGACACCTTTTGCCGTGCCGCGCAACACGACGCCGCGCAGCAGGTTGCGTGCCTCGTCGATCGTGTGCTTGCTGGCGATGCGCTCTTTGATCACCTGCGAGTTGTATTCCACCACGACCTTGGAACCCTTGCGGATGCGCTTGACGAGGATCGGCTCCATCATCTTTCCATCGTTGGCGACGGCGTTGTAGAACGTGAGGATCTGCAGCGG
>JANMIM010001458.1:0-1999 GCA_031375795.1 Bacteroidota bacterium | reverse complement strand
TGAAGGCACGCTACCTATACCTCTTGGTCGATAGGCAGGAGGCATTGACCTATTTCAACGATTGGTGGCAAGGGGAATTTGGGTCACCACTTTTTGACAAAATTCCTGAAAAGGGATATCGCAACAACCGTTTCTTTACTGAATTTTCCAATTCAATTCAGACGTTTGAGAACGCGCTTGCACGCTGCATTGTTCCCGCAGCATTTGAAACCCCTCCAAAGACTAGATTGGATGCTTTTTTGAGTAGATTTGCAACCTTCGCTCCCGCCACCGCTGTTTACAAAGTCATAAGATCTGCGAATTTGAACCTCATTTCGTATCAACGAGATGAGGTCGCGGCTGGAATTTTCGGTACCCTGATGAGCCTTTTTAGGTCTGGTTGGATTGTCCTTTCTGAGGCATCATTCAGACGACATGGTTCGCCAGAATTGATGGGAAGACTATATTTCGAAACTTGGGAATTTGAGGAATCATGTAACGAACTGCTGGAAAATGTACCGAGTCGTTTTTTTGAAGAAACCGCCTCTTTGGGAGATGACGAAGCATTGATTGATCCCTCCATCTTTTGGCCGACCCAGCTAAATTCCAATCCAACGAAAGTCGCTGAAGCCTTTATCTTTTACCTTTTTGGTAATTTTCTACATTCAATTGACGTTTTGACACAGCGGCTAGCAGCGATGAAAGCATTTCCAGGATTTTTGGATTCCTCATCTGCTGCTTTAAAAATCGTGCTATCCAAATCAAGTCCAGATCAATTGGCGGAATGGCCAAAATATGCTGGATATCTTGATGTTGTCGATGCTCGGGTTTGGGTCGAGCACCTTGTTGAAATGATTGCAACGGAATCTCCTGGTGAAGAGGGATTCGAAAACCTTGGATACAGAAACGGATGGAGACTGCTACCAAATGGCTTGGAACACGCTGAATGATCTCCTCCATCGTTACCCATCATTCCACAACCCCCAACTCCCTCAGCATCACCAAACTATTCTCCTCCAACTCCGGCGAATCGAGTAGCGTCACTTTGATTTTTCCCATGCGCTGGGGGTGGTGGGTGGCGATCATCTCCACGACTTTGCTCACCGCCCAGTTGTAGTTGGTGAGGTTGCCGCCGACGATCTCGAGCTCGTCGATGGCGATGTTTTTGGACTTTTTGTCGACATTGTCCCAAATGTCGAGGCGCAATTTATGTCGCAGGATGTGGCTGCTCATCCCGCTCCCTATCTGCCCGACAATCGAGACGACGTAGGCTTTGAGGTGCGTCGTTTCCTTGCAATTGCAGCACCGCACCCAGCGCCAGCCGGCTTGCCCCAATTCCTCGGCCCAGGCATTGCAGGCCACGCAATACACATGCGGGAATGACGCGCGCAAATGTACCTGGGAAAAAACAATTTTGTCAATTTCCCTTCTCAGTCCAGGCAATTCAATGTAGCCAATCTGGCTTTCAGATTCCGTCACACCATAGCCTACGCCAGTCTTTTGCAATTGTTGCAACAACCCGTCCAATGGACCGCCTATATCACTGCACTGCGGCGATGGCTGCCTTCAATAAATCCAAAATCCCGAATGAGATTTTGCGTGTTGGTGCTCAAGGGCGGGGAGTTGAGCAGGTGCAGATGAATGGGTTTCGTGTGCTCGGTGCGGCGATTGCGCAGCATTTCGACGACTGCGCTCATGGCCCAGTCGTAGTCGACTTCCTTGCCGCCGACAATCTCCAGCCGGTTGATTTCGGCAGGTATCACGCGGCGGTTTTCGCTGTCCCAGATGCTGAGGCGCAACTCCTTGTCGGCGACGTGCCAGGGCTTGTCGCCGCCGATTTGCCCGATGGCGACCGCAATATCTGTGCGCAAGTCGAGCACGTCGCTGCAAACCGGGCAGCGCACCCAGCGCCAGTCCTCAAAGGCTTGTGACTCGGCAAAGGCATGGCATTTTTCGCAATACACATCAGGAAATGCGCGCCGCAACAGCAGTTGCGAATACACGATGTCGTTGATTTCCT
>JANMIM010001434.1:0-8348 GCA_031375795.1 Bacteroidota bacterium | reverse complement strand
GATGAAGGATGAAGGATGAAGGATGAAGGATGAAAGTTCAGAGTTCAGAGTTCAGAGTTCAGAGTTGCTGGTTCACTTTTCACTTTTCACTTCCTCACTTTTCACTTTCAAACTTTTCACTCTTCAAACTCTCTCGATGATCGTTGCGATGCCCATTCCGCCGCCGATGCAGAGGGTTACGAGGCCGGTTTGGAGATTGCGGCGCTCCAGCTCGTCTAGGACGGTGCCGATGAGCATGGCACCGGTGGCGCCCAGGGGGTGTCCCATTGCGATGGCGCCGCCGTTGACATTGACGCGGTCGTGGGCCACGCCGAGGTCTTGCATGAAGTGCATGGGCACGATGGCAAAGGCTTCGTTGACCTCAAACAGGTCGATGTCGGAGATTTTCATGCCCGCCTTGGCGAGGGCCTTGCGGCTTGCAGGGCCGGGGCCGATGAGCATGATCGTCGGCTCGGTGCCCACGATCCCAAAGGACCGGATCTTGGCGCGGGGCTTGAGGCCCATCTTTTCGCCGGCCAACTTGCTGCCGATCAAGACGATGCCGGCACCGTCTACGAGTCCGGAGCTGTTGCCTGCATGGTGCACGTGGTCGATGCGCTCGACCTCGGGATACCTTTGGATGGCGACGGTGTCATAGCCGCCCTTTTCGCCCATGATCGCAAAGCTTGGCTTGAGCGACGCCAAGCCGTCGACCGTCGTCTCGCGGCGTATCGTCTCGTCGCGATCGAGCGCGACCATGCCTGCCACGTCATGCACAGCCACGATGGAATTCAGAAAGCGACCCTGCTCCTGCGCCTCTGCGGCACGGCGATGGGATTCTGCGGCAAATGCATCGACTTCCCTGCGACCTACGCCGTCCATGGTGGCGATCAGGTCTGCCGAGATGCCTTGTGGCACGATGCGGTGGGTGGAGGTCATTTCAGGATCCCCCAGCAGCCCAAAGCCATCGCTGCCCATGGGGTTGCGCGACATGCTTTCGACGCCGCCGGCGATGAGCAGGTCCATTTGGCCCGACATGATGTAGGCAGCTGCTTGGTTGATGGATTCGAGCCCTGAACCGCAGAATCGGTTGAGGGTCACGCCAGCGACAGCCTCGGAATAGCCCGCCTTGATCGCAGCAGTCTTGGCGACATCGCCGCTTTGCTCCCCCACTTGCGTGACACAACCGATGATCAGATCCTCCACCAAGCTCGTATCCAGGTGGTTGCGCTGCTCCAATGCCTCCAAGACGGTGCTCAGCAAACTCACGGATTTGATGCCATACAGCGACCCATCCTTGCGGCCACGGCCGCGCGGGGTGCGCACTGCATCATAGATGTATGCTTCCTGCATTCTACTTGAGATTAGGCGACGAAATTAGGGATTTTTTGCGCCACAAGGGGGAATTCTAGCAGCCGGCCATCAAATTTAAGCAGCAAAATCGTGGGAAATTTCGGAGCCAAATCTCAGGGCTATGGGCACGGAGGATTGCATGGCGGATCAGTTTGGGCCATGGGCTGATTTTTGTCATCCTCTCCCCGATTGGCCTAGACCCGCGAAAAGAATGCATGCACAATTTCGGCTTGTTTTCAATTCTCCCTTAACTTGGCAGGATTGGTACAACAATTGAAACTGTGCAGTAAACACGTTTGTTATGAAATCACTCCTACGCCTATCCTCCCTCCTCCTGTTGATGCTGTCTTCCTACCTTGGCAGCGCGCAAAACCTCATTTTCTATCAAAATACGCGCTCCGAGGCCTACCTCGTCAAGCAGCACGGCGGCGGCGTCTCAGAGGCGATCATCGACCACTTTATTGCACAGTTGTCGGTCAGCTCGGGCAAGCCTGCATTCAGCACCGAGTTTATCATCACCCAAGATGAAAACGTGCGCTTGACCAAGGTCAATTCCACCCAATACGACGTTTTTGTCACGATTGGCAACATCAGACTCTCGGGCGACACGAAGTACAAGGGCTTCTCGATGGCTGAGCAATTGGTGCCGACTGGCCTCAAATTCAATCTGGAGCGCGTGAGCAAGACCGGGCAGGTGCTCGAACGTTTTCCGTTTGACAACGTGGACCTCACCGGCGCGACCACCACTGTCGCCAACTTCCGGGCGACCGATACCACGGGCTTGTTTACCGAGCAGACTGCCAGGCTGGGCGACAAGCAGTTTATCTACGTCAAGGAGGCCAAGGGCCGCTTTGATGCCCGCACGATTCTCATCGACGATTATTATGCTTCGATTCCGCAGATGGAAGCCCTGAGCACCGATCTCAAAAAGGTGAATCCCGATGATTTTGAGAACATCGATGCCCAGCAAAATGCCCTGAATCAATGCATTGCTCGCCTGAACAAGATTACCGCCAACAATTTCCCGCAGAATCTCAACCTCGTAGCGGCTGATCCAGCAGGCTACAACCCGAGGTTTCAGGAGTTGAATGCCTTGTCGCAGGACCTGAATGCACGGATCCAACGGACCAAGGCCGAGATTCCCGCTCGCTACCACCAACGCGGTCTGGCTTGGTTGCAACAAAACAAGGTCCCCTTGGCCAACACTGACTTCATGTCGGCCGTGCGGCTGGACCCTGCCTACGCGCCAGCCCACTTGGAACTCGCCCGCCTGCGCTACCGCGAGGGCGACGTCCCCGGTGCCAAGTCGCGCCTGCTCACCATCTTCAATGCCTGCCAGCCAGACGACATCACCCGTCAGGCGGCGATCCAATTGGGAACCACCATTTACCAAAACCACATCGCCAACGCCGACTATGCCATCAAGCAGCGTAAATATCCCACGGGCCTGACTGCGCTCGCAGAGGCACGCAGCCTTTGCACCGACCTGAAACTGGCTTGCACGCCACAATTGGATGAATTGGCGGGCTTGGCGCATACCGGCATTTTCACCGCCAAGGTGGATACTGCCCGCATGACCTTGCAAGCCAGCAACTTTGAGACCGCCGAGAAGCTCGCCTACGAGGCCATCGATTACCAAAAGGCCAATGCAACCTTTGTCAAGGATGCCGGCCCTGCCATCCGCGTGCAGGCCGATGCCCAGATGCGCATCTACCAACGCATCGTCGCAAACGCCAATACGCTCGCCAGCGAAGGCAAGCTCAAAGCTGCTGAGAGTGAAGCCAAAAGCGCGCTCGAATACCAGAAAAACCATACCGCCGCCATCGCCACCCCGACGGCCGCCGAGCAGACGATGAACAGGGTGATGGGTTTGATCTACAAGGACGACATCGCCCGTGCCAAGACCCTGCAGACCACCAAGCAACACCGCGAGGCCCTGGCACTGCTCGATGAGGCCGTCGTCATCGAGTCCAAGTATCCAGTGGTCAAGGATGCCGCCTTGTGGGGTTTGGTACAGGCCAATGCGAAGCCCATCGTGCTGGAGGATGCCGCCAAAGGTCAGGAGATGGCCAAGAGCAACAAGCTCACCGAGGCGCGCAACCTCACCCAATCGGTCAAGGCCATGTCGGCCCAATACAAACTGCAAGCCGACATCGAGGTGAGCAAGGCGGTCGACAACCTCAACGGGGCTATTTTCAGCCAAGAATGCACCAATGCCCAAAACGACTTTGACGCGGCGATCAACGAGGCCGATGTGCAAAAACGCTTGAAGAAATTCATCGAGGCATCTGCAGCCTATGACCGGGGCTTGAAGGTCGTCGCCGACCAAGCACTCTGCGGCATCGACGCCAAGCGCGCCTCCGAGGGCCGAATCGCCATTGCGATGGCCGTCAAATACCAGCAACTTCTGCTCGATGCGCAGGCGGCCGTCGACCGCAACGACAGCAAAGCCGCCATCGACACCTACCTCAAGGCCGGTGAATTGTCGTTGTCAGAAAACTTGAACCAGCGTTTTGGCTTGGTACATGCCACCTTGTTTGATTACATCAATGAGAGTGGCCGCGTCGAGTTTGTGCGCTTTGGATCAACCTATTTTCGTGAGAAAAAGGACTACGAGCCATCGCTCAATTTGCTCCACAAATGCGTGCAGTTGGGCGTGCAGACCAGTTTGATCAAGGACCAGATGAAGCGCCTCGGCGGCGAACTCGCGATTCGCGACAAGCAGACCGAGCCGGGAAGCGACGCCAAGCTGAAAGCCGCCGAGTACACCCGCGGCAACTCCAAGTTGAATACCTTGGCAAAGGCCTACATCAAGCAACGGAAATAACCGAGGGCCGCACGAGCGCCTTCGGCAGATGTCGAGCATCTGACTGCAAAGCGTTGCATAAATCGAAAAAGCATTGCCGCCAGATTGACAGCAATGCTTTTTCGATTCAGGATTCACCAAGCTCCCTCAGGGAACGCGGTAGAAACCATTGAGCCTGAACTCGGTGCGACGGTTGCGCTGATGCTCCTCCTCCGTACACTCCACACCGTCGGCACACTGATTGGTCAGCACCGTCTCGCCTTTCCATTGGTAGGAAAGACGCTCCTTTTCCACCCCATGGTTGGTGATGTAAGTGAATGCCTCGATGGCGCGGTTCTTGGACAGCGTCTCGTTGTAGGCGTTGGTGGCGCGGCAGTCGGTGTGCGAGGTGAGCTCGACCTTGACCTGGGGATTGTTGCGCATGAAATTCACGACGCGATCCAGCTCAGGACGGGCATCGCCCTCACGAATGTCGTGCTTGTCGAAGTTGTAGTAGATGATGTAAAACACACGGCCCGAATCGACCCCGTTGATGTTGATGTCCACAGGCACTTGCGCGCCGGCAGGGAGCCCCTTGGTCGTCACCTCATACAACTCCCTGGGCACCTTTGGATCGTCCACCATCAATTGGTAATCTTGGTTGGGTGCCAGATCTGCGTGGATCTCGCCCTTCTCGTCGGCGACCACGACCCATTCCTTGGTCATGATCTTCACCTTGGTACCAGGGAGCAGCTTGTCGTCATCGTCATGCACCTTGCCGAGTAGCGTGTAAGTCTGGTCGCAATCCGGCTTGGCCTTTTCCAGCGGAATGCGCACCACGGTCTCCATGTCGGAGGCGCCACTGGCATTCACGGGAAGCTTGGCTTCCTTGTAACCTTCCTTGCTGGCGATGGCGGTATAGAGCTTGCTGGGGACAATGCCCAGCGTGACCTCGCCTGCCTTGGAGGTGCGGCCGAGATTGACAAAATTCTTCTGTTCGAACAATTCAAACCGTGCATCCTCGATCGGCTCGCCGGTTTCTGCATCGACGACGATGCCCTTGAGGGCCTTCCTTTTGGTAAAGCCATAAATGTCGTCGTCCCCAGTGCCACCGACGCGGTTGGAGCTCAGGAACCCGTTGCCATTGCGGGGATCGAAGATCAACGCAAAGTCGTCTTTGGGTGAGTTGATGGGATAGCCGATGTTGGTGACCGTCTCCACGCTTGTGGCCAAACCCTTGGCCACAAAGATGTCCAATCCGCCCAGACCTTCAAGGCCGTTGCTGGCGAAATAGAGGTAGCCTTCAGGGGAAATCCAAGGAAACATCTCATTGCCCTTGGTATTGATATTGGGTCCCAGGTTCACTGGCTTGCCCCATGTGCGGTTCTCCATGTCGAGGTTCACGACATAGATGTCCGTGCCGCCAATACCGCCGGGCATGTCAGAGACAAAATACAGCAATTTCCCATCCACCGACAGGGCGGGGTGCCCGACGGAATACTCATTGCTGTTGAAGGGGATGCCCTTTACTTTCTTCCACTTGCCCTTCACGTTGTCGGCACGGAAGGTCTTGAGGCGAATCACCCCTTCCTTGCTTTGGCCCACCTTGCCGCGCACATAGTTGTTGCGTGAAAAGAACATCACATTCCGGTCTGCGCTCAAGGTTTGACCACCTTCGTGGTAGCGCGAATTCACCTTGCCCTTTACCGGCTTGGGATCATCCAGCTTGAGGCCGTTGATCGGGGCACGGTAGAGATCCAGAAATGGGCGTCCTGTCCAGCCAAAAATGAAGCGGTCTTGGCGTTTTGCAGAGGCATAGTAGACTTCGCCCGTGCCATACGCCGTGCCAAAATCGGCATCCTTGGTGTTGATGTCCAGGTGACGCACCGTGTAGAGGGTGCTGTCGCGCATGAAGTCGCGGTAGTTCTTTGCGGACTTCAATGCTGCGACACCAATCGGGTCTTCTGGCTTGGCAGAGACATATTGTTGCAACACGCCTGCCGCGACATCCCATTTTTGGTTGTTCATGAGCGCCTGCCCGAGGTAGAGCAGGTTTTCAGGACGGCCACCGGCATTCTTCACGGCCTTGGCAAACCAAATCTCCGCGTTTTGCGAATCATTGAGAAGCCTGTAGGTATCACCCAAGCGCTCGATGACAGTAAAATTGCCGGGATCGCCCTTGAGGAAGCGGGTATACAGTGGTGCCGCCTCTGAATACAGGAATCGGTCAAATTTGCGGTTGGCACGCTTAAGCTGGGCTTGAGCAGTGAACCCAAGGCAAAGCAGCATTGCTGCCATACCCATAATTTTCAGGCCATTGCTGACACTTGATTTGAATCGCATCGTTCTTAGAAATAGCGGGGGGTAATAATCTTCGTCTTGCGGGGCGCCAGGTCGATGCCCAGCATGAGCTCATGTGAACCAGTATTTACCTGACGCAACTTGGTGAGCGTCAAGTCATAGGCATACCCGATGCGCAAGCCGCCCGGATGGAAGTATTCAAACATGAATATCAAGGCGTCTCCCGTGCGGTAGCCTGCACCGAGCCAAATGCGCTGGCGAAACAAGAAGGAGGCGTTGAAATCCAGCTCCAATGGCGCATTTTGCACATACTTTGCGACCATCGAGGGCTTGAACTCGACATTGCTGCCCAGCGGAATCACCACACCCATTGTTCCAAAATAGTGCATCCGCTGCGTCGATGCCACTTGCTGCGTGGCCAGATCCTTGTACCTGAAATACTCCCCTGCCAGCAGGTTGGGCGCAGACAACCCGAGGTAAAAACGCTCGGTGTTGAAAAAGACCCCCGTGCCGAATGTCGGCAAGACCGCAGAGAGGTTCACGCCAGGGTTGATCTGGTCGGGATTGATCAGCACCACGTCGTTGTAGCGGTTTGCAAATTGGGTAAAGCCGCCTTGCAGACCCAGCGCCAACTTGCCCGGCCCCAATGGAAACCTGTAGGCATAGCTGCCATAGACAAAGTTTTGGCGGGTGATGCCCTAGCGGTCATGCTCGATTGAGAGGCCAAAGCCGTGACGCTCGTTGCGGCTTGGCCCATGCAGCGCCAGGCTTCCGGTGAGCGGAGAACCGTTCAACTGCACCCATTGCTTGCGCATGAGGAGCGTTGCACTGAGCGCATCGCGGCTGCCGGCATAGGCGGGGTTGTAGGCCAGACCATTGAACATGTACTGGCTATACTGCGGGTCTTGCTGCCCGAAGACCAGTCCTGTGCATCCCACAGCAAAGATCACTGCCAAGATGAATATGTTTTTGCGAATCATTTTCTTGTGTTTTTCTTGGATGAATGATGCATCAACGGAACATTACAATGTAGCCTGAGCGCGGCTTGGAGCCATCGCGCAAGTCAAGGACATAGAAGTAGGTGCCGTCGGGGAGCGGCTCGTCATTGTTGTCCCAGCGCCCATCCCACTGGTTCAGGTAGCCTTCGCGTTGGTACACGACGTTGCCCCAGCGATTGAACACCAAGATCTCGTTGTTGGGGAAGTTCTCGATGCCCGGCAGCTCGAAGAAGTCATTGTCGCCGTCACCATTGGGCGTGAAGCCGGTCGGTATGACCACGACATCCTCTCCCTCGACCGTCACGTAGACCCAAGCCGTGTCACACAAGCTCGGCACGCCACCGTCGCAGATCACGTAGCAGAACGAATCCACACCTTCAAAGCCCGAGTTGGGCGTGTAGGTGATCGTTCCCGAGCTGATCACAGCCGTGCCGTTGGCAGGTGCACAAGGGATCGAGGTGATCGTGATCGGGTTGCCGTCGGGATCAGAATCGTTGAAGAGCGAGATGATCACGATCGGATTGTCCGTGCTTCCCGTCACGGTGTCGTTGTTGGCGACCGGCGGATTGTTGACCGAATACACGAAAATCACCACGTAGGCCGTGTCGCACAGTGGCGGGATGCCTGCGTCACAGACGGTGTAGCAAAGCGTGTCGTAGCCGGTGAATCCATCATTGGGCACGTAGAGGATGCTGTCCCCGTTCAAGACATAGGCGATGCCATTGCTTGGCGGGCACAAGACACTCGTCGTCAATGGATCACCATTGGGATCTGTGTCATTTCCTTGTACTCCGATCACCACAGGCGTGCCCGTAGGGGTGCTTGTGCTGTCATCCACTGCGACTGGCGGCAAGTTGCCATCTGTCACCGTGATGAAGACATAAGCAGTGTCGCAACCGGCAGGGGCGCCATTGTCACATACCACGTAGCAC
>JANMIM010001424.1:0-2598 GCA_031375795.1 Bacteroidota bacterium | reverse complement strand
TGACAACCGATGCTTATGGCATGGCCAACCATGTCTTGGGCACAGGAACAGCAACTTCGGGAACATTTGCAGCAGTGGACTGGACAAAAACCAATTTCCTCAAAACCGAGATTGACTTGACCGGCACATTTGTGGTGCTTGGAACAGAGAAGTTTCAAAGTGTGCCCTATGCCTTGAATGCGGGGGGCGGCGCTTGGGCCACCTCAGGCAACAATATTTACAACACCAATACTGGCAATGTGGGCATCGGCACCAATGCACCGACTGACAAATTACATGTGGTGGGCGCGAATCCACAGCTGAAGATCGTCAATAGCGCCAATGGAGCCGATATTGCCATGTCACCTTCCTCAACGACCTCTACGGGTGGAGTGGGTACAATCGGCAACTATGACCTGCCACTTTTCACAAACAGTTTGGACCGTGTCACGATCAAGGCAGGCGGCAATGTAGGGATCGGAACAGACAACCCGTCCAGCAAGCTCACGGTATTTGGCGGCGGCCCGGGAATCAAACAAACCGATGGCACCATCGAAGTCGCCACCTTCATCGGAGGAGGCATAAATGGCGGTTATATTGGGACTTTCAGCAATCACCCCTTTGGATTGTACACAAATAACAGTGTTGCGCGTTTGATGGTGGCTACCAACGGCAACGTGGGTATTCGTACGACTAACCCAAGAAGTGAATTAGAAATCGAACATGCGACCGGTAGTGGACCCGGTTTTGGATTCACAATCTCAAATATCGGTGCATCCGCGCACTATTGGAACATGTACGTCCTTAATGCCAACGATGACCTGCAGCTAATCAACCACAACGGTAATATGGGGTCCTTCAACGGAATCTCTGGCACCTATACAGGTGTCTCTGATCGTAAGTTCAAGAAAGACATCGAAAGGGTCGGCACTGTCATGCCAGAAGTGATGCAACTCGACTTGATGAAATATCACTTCAAGTCGCAGTCGGCTGGCGATCGGAAGTTCATGGGCATGATCGCCCAAGACGTCCAACCATTGTTTCCTGAAGTTGTCTTCGAAAACGTATCAGAGGATGGAACCGATAGCTATCTGACGATGGACTATTCTGCATTTGGGCTCATCGCCATCAAGGGTGTGCAAGAGCAACAAGTTCAAATTCAGAATCTTCAAACCACGATCGACAATCAGCAGGCCCAAATCGACGCCCTCAAAGCAGAGATTGCTGCGATGAAGAAGTAATCCTTGGATGATGTTTCACTCAAAATACAACAACATGAAAACACTCATCCTTTTGTTTGTCACCATGATTCCCTGCCTTGTTTTCGGTCAGACGGTCGAGCGCAAGTTCATCGGGTCAGGCGGTAGGAATACGATCAACGCGACGGGTATGCAGGTTTCGCAATCCATCGGCGAATGCATGGTAAAAAGCTATTCAACGAGCACCTTGATCGTTTCGTCGGGTTATCAGCAAGGGTCGTCCACATCGGTCGGCACGGTCGAGAGCCTCGACAATACGGCCCAATTCACGGTCTATCCCAATCCGGTCGGCGATTTGCTTAATGTCCGCATTGAAAGTGAAAAGGCCCTTCAATTGGAATTGTCCTTCCGTGACATCCAAGGAAAGTCGGCCCCGATTCCGACTTCGACGGTGGCTGTCCACGGCAGCCTGACGGAAACGGTTGACTTCTCGCAGGTCGCGAGCGGCACCTACTTGCTTACGATCCGCGACATCAAATCTGGCGCCGTCAATACGGTACAGGTAAGAAAAGTGGATTGATTTTCCTTGCCAACTCAGCTTGATTACACCTAAACCCGCGGTCTTTGGCTGCGGGTTTGTTGTTGTTGTGGTTTGTTTCCAAATGATTGAATTGTAGACGTTTGCAGTAGAGACGGGGCATCCCGCTTCGCGAGGACACGGTGCCCCGTCTCTACGAAATACGTTGTTATTCAGGCGTTTGATTCGATATCCATTCACGCGTTTTCTTTGACACAAATCAATTTCAACGTTTTCAATTCCCGCGTTTGATTCAACCCCCACCGAAAAATTCCATTCGATCCCCATTCACCCGTTTCAGTTCCCGCGATTAATTCGATCCGCATTCAAACATTCCATTCCATCCCAATTCACAAAGGCACCTCCAGCACCACCGTCGTCCCCTTGCCGGGCGCTGAAACCAATTCTAACTTTGCACCAATGTCTGCAGCACGCATTTTCATGCCCGGAAGGCCATTGCCGCCGAGGATGGTTTCCGTGGACACGCTGCCGGGGTCAAAGCCTTTGCCATCGTCCTTCACCACAATCCGCAAGGTTTTTCCCACCACGCGGATGCTGACATTCAATTCCTTGCATTCCGAATATTTGGCGGCATTGTTCACCACTTCCTTGAAGATCAGGTAGATGTTTTTCCGCTGCTCCATGGAGATTTTCAGGGTTTCGGTTGCTGCCGAATCTTCAAATACCAAATGGAAATCGGCCGCTTCTGCAAAGTAGCCGGCACAGGCGCGCATCCGTGTGACCACATCCGCAAAGCTGTCGTTGTCGGCCTTGATGCTCCATACGATGTCATTCATGGTCTCGAGCATCTCGGAGGTGCTTGTCGTGATTTTTTCCAGAATG
>JANMIM010001397.1:0-5972 GCA_031375795.1 Bacteroidota bacterium | reverse complement strand
CTCATGGCGGTGATCGACCCGATGTATGAACCAGAGATGCTCAGGTCAGCAGTGAATGACTTGCAACTGAAGGCCAGGTATTCTCCCGACCCCTCTGTGCCGCTGATGCACTTGTCCACGGTCGATGGCCATCCGACGGTGACGCTGCCTTTTGAAATCTCGTTTCTCAACGATGGCACGCCGCCTGTGATCGAAAACAACTTTTTTGGTGTGATATTTTCCCGTCCTGTTTCCGAGACTTCGCAATATCGGCTCGCAAGTACACAGCTCAGGTTTGAGAAATCAGGGGTTTTTCAAAATGATCCAAAGTTGACCATCTGGAATCAAAAATTCTGGAACGATTACCAGATCGAGTATGCCGAGAATCCTTGTGTCGATGCTGTGGACAAGGTGCTCGATGTCGGCGCGTTTAGGTTGGGGGGCTTTGGAAATCCAAACAATCCACCACTTTGCATCGGCTTGTGTCAGGTGGAGTTGGACGATATTCTGATGCCAGGACAGACGGGCACGCCGCCTAGTTTTATGCTCACCCAGCACGTGTTAGATGGAGTCATCTTCACGCGAAACAGCACCGGTGCTGTGATCGCCAACAACGTGAGTTGCACGACCGACCAAACGAAAGTGGACTTGGCGGGCATCTGTGAAAAATTCGATGTGATCGTGCGAGACGGCGTCGAGGACGACGGAGTCAAAAATCCCACACCTGAAGTCAATGCCTGGAGCAGCCCCGACATCTGGGTAGCGCGTGGCAAGCTCACCGGGGCGCCGAACCAAGGCAAGGGCGGACATGTGCAACCGGTTGCTGGGCAGGAACACACCGTGTTTGTGAAGGTACACAACCTGAGCTGCAATGAGGCCAACGAAGTCAACGTCAACTTGTACTGGATGGAGGCGAGCTTGGATGCCCAAAAAGGCGACCATGGACTCATCGGCACCGCCACGGTCACCATTCCAGCATTCGGGGAGGCGGTGGCATCCTTTTCTTGGATCCCTTCATTTTCTACTGCAAGCACCTCCGTCGGCTGCAGCCCTATGGTGAGTCTCTGTGCCGTCGTCGGCATCCCTGGCTCCGACCCAATTCCTACGCAACCCAGCGCTGGCAATATCCACGATTGGGTCGTGACCAACAACAACGTTGCCGTGCGCAGCACGATGGTTCTCAGCACCCCGGCAGGCGGCAATGTCGGTGAGACTTGTGCAAATATTGTGATCCCGAATTCTACAGCTGGCTCTAGGGAACTTTGGGTAGAGCAAATCGGCGTACCGCTTAATGTGCCTGCCTCCACCTATGGAAACTTGAACTTGGAAATCGTGGGAACCACCGTTCCCAATTCCCCCTCATTGCATAATATGAATTCGGGAACCCCGCCTAGCTCATATTTCTTGAAACAAAGTGCCTATTCTGGCAGCATCCCCTTGGGTACTGGTCCCGGTAACCTCAAAGTGAGCTTCATCCCCAATGGAAATGCAGGCAATCTGCCTATCCTCACACAGTCACAGACTTTCAGGTTCCGCATCTGGGTGAAACAAAACGGCATAAACCTCAACAGCTCCATCGTAGAGTTTGTAGTGCAATAGCATAATATTTCCCTCTAAGATTCACACGGCATAAAGACCTAGTTTTTAGAAGCATGTCCATCCTGCGCCGCACCCACAAGGTGTGGACAGGGTGAGGCATGGCCGGAAACAGCGTGAGTGAGGAGTGTGAGGAGGGAGAGGAGTGGGAGCGTGGAGATTCCCAATTGGTCAGAAAACACAATACAAGGCGGAAACCGAAAAGCCTTTATCCAACAGAGTAGGTACAATATTTTTCCATTCAATTTTATCATGAAAGCTATCAAGAATTTTATCTCCGCTGTACAAAGCGATTCCAGGATCGAAACTGGCAAAGAAAGTGCGGACAAGCTCACATGTGAAAACATCGGCGGCCTGCTCGACAACTATCTGCTGGAGCAAAATGCCGGCAAGGTCAATCACCTCGACACCTGCAAGGGCGAGGAGGTCTGTGAATGCAGCGGTGGCAGCGGCTCAAGCGGCGGCGGCAAGGTGGACCTGATCGTACTCATCGACTGCAGCGGCTCCATGAGCGGATTTGCAAAGGGCGTGAGCGATGCCGCCTCCAAGGCCATCGAGGTCGCCAAGGCAAAGTGCGAAACCGACTTGCGCATCAGTTTCATGGGTGTCGAGGGCGTCTGGACAGGTACGCAATTCACCACCAATCACCTTGCCTACCTGCAAGCCATTGACTCCACGGTGACCTTTGCCGCCAATACAGGCGCCGTCGGGTACCGCACCGAGCAGGGTGCCAATGCCGTCCAGGACCTGTCCAATTATTATGATTGGAGGGACAATGCCTGCCGCGCAATATTTTACATCAGCGATGAGGAGCTCGACGGCTCCTCCCCACGCGCCGACTACGCCAATGAAACATTGGCGACCGATGCCGCCATCGCTGCCGCAAATACCAACCGCGTGACCGTATTTGCCAACCACATCACGCACCAAGGCCTCCCTGCGCAGATCAAGAAAAACTACAGCGACCTCTGTACAAGCACCGGCGGCAAATATTATGAAAGCGCTGCACCCAATACCGATGCCTATGTGGAGATGCTCTCAGAGGTGATCTGCAGCGCCTGTGGCAGCAAATGCAAGACCGCCGAAGTGCCCGACCTGCATCCCTGCATTTCGATCACTTGGGGCGACAGCGATTGCGACTGCGTGGAGACCGACGACTTTGAGGTGATGCATGTGAATGTCAGCAATTGCTACGACAACATCACCTTCAAGGACTTCAGCATCGGCTACCTGTATGTGACCGATGAATCTGGCAAGACCGTGCCCGCCTTGCCCGATGGCTCGCTGTCGGTACAGATCTTCCCGATCGGCCCCTATTGTTTTGGCGACATCGGCCCCTGCGTCGATGGCAAGCCCACCAGCAAATCACGGCAGTTTGTGCTCTCGACGCGCGGCGCCAAGAGTGGCAAATACCGCATCAGTGTGGGCGTCATCTGCTACGAAGTGGCCTTCCACTACGACAGCGAGGCCTGCTTTGAGGTGTTGCTTTGCAAGAGCTGAGCTGGTCTTGCGTTTGCGATGCGCGCCACGCATTGCAGACCTAATATTTAAGCCTGGATACCTTCCGCTTGCCCATACGGGCAGGCGTGAGGCCCCGGGCGAACATTCACAAATTCAATTCGACTTTACAATTCATCTAATACAATTTTACAATGGAAAAGAAAATTCAAGAAATCGCAGCTGACCAACTCAGCTTTCGTCCGCTCGTGATCAAGGGACATGTCACCGACCCGCAACTCAAGCCCGTCGGCGGAGCGACCATTCACTACCAAGGCAGGCAGGTCGCGGTGTCTGGATCTGACGGCTACTTTGCAGTGAAGGTCGCCAAACCCACGACGCGCATGGCCCTCACGGTGGTCGCCGAGGGTTATGTCCCCAACACGCAGGTTTTTAATGCCAAGGCGATTGATGGCAATGGAACGACCGTCGTGATTTGGCCCAAGGCCTACAGCGTGGCCTTTGATCCACGCCTTGGTTTGGACGTCGAGCTCGGCGGTTCCCGTATCCAAGTGCCCGGCAAGGCGCTCTTGGATCCCAAGGGTCGGCCCTACGAAAAACAAGTGAAGCTGGAATTCACCCTCTTTGACATCACGAGCCGCATTGCACGTGCAGCAGCCTCGGGTGATTTCTCGGGGCGGATGCTGGATGGCTCGATCCAACGCTTGAATTCCTACGGGATTTTTTACTTGGACATCGTCGGCATGGACAAGGCGCCACTCACCTTGCGTCCTGAGACCAAGATCGACCTGTCGATTGTCGTGCCGCGTGTGCTGGGTGACCGTGCCCCCAAAGTGATCCCGTTCTTTGAATTGGACAAGCTCGATGGTCGTTGGGTGCAGGTGGGGAAATTTAGCTTTGTTCCCGATGGCCTTGTGTACAATGGTTCGGTCACGCGATTTGGCGGAGTGCACAACTTGGACGATCCCCAAGACACCACTTGCGTGACCCTTCAAGTTGTGCGGGCTGGCGACAACATGCCCTTGCCCGGCATGAGCGTCACAGTGAATGGATTGCAATATACTTCGCAAGGTGTCACCGACGCCAATGGTTTTGTTTGTTTGCTCGTTCAGCGCAATTCAACCTTTACGGTCGACGCCTATGGCATTGTCGGCGGCAGCCATCACATTACAGACCCTCCCGCCACGTTTACCTCACCCAATTTCAGCTCAGGTGCGGGTGATTGTGGCAATGGAACCACCTGCCCATTGTTGGGCGTGGTGTTTGCTCACTTGATCGTAGGGGGAGGACGGTTTGGATCCTTTGTGAAGCGGATCGATTGATTTTTGAAGGAACAGTCTTGCGGAGGATGACGCTCCGCAAGAGCTGATTCCCCCCATACTGACCATCCTATTCAATCACCTCCTCATCGGCAGAATTGCATGATGGGATCAAAATAAGCGGTAGCCGAAAAGCTTCAAATCAGAGTAGGCACAATTTTTATTTCTCAATTTATTATAGTTATGATTCAGAAAAGGATTATCGTAATTTTGAAAGCCGTGGCACGCAAATCGACCGATGGCATTGCCCCAGAGATCAAAGTGCCCGTCAAATGGACCAAAACCTTTGACTTTGCGGAAAAACAAAAAGCGTTTGAGCTTGCATCTGCAGGCAATATTGCGCCCGCAGAATTGCAAAAGGCATTTGAGGCATCGCTCTCCCCAGAGGAGCAATTGTTGATGCGCAGTTACTCAGGCATCATTGAAAACGATCAGGACCTGGACAAAGTAATCGCTGCTCTGAAGAAATTGCCGACCGTGGAGGATGTGCGCGAAGACATGCTGAATGTGATGAGCTTCACACCCAACGATTCGCTCCTGCCTTCCTTGTGGGCCATGCCCAAGATCAAGGCACTCAATGCCTGGGACATCTCACGCGGCCAAGGAATCGTGGTGGCTGTCTGCGACTCGGGCATCGATCCATCACATCCAGACATTGCGGGCAACTTGTTTTCATCGCCCAGCAACTTTGGCTGGGACTTCTCTGACAATGACAGCAATCCCAGCGACTACATGGGTCATGGCACGCACGTCGCTGGCACCATCGCGGCCCTCGGCAACAACGCGACAGGCGTCGTGGGCGTGGCCTTCAATGCCAAGGTGATGTCTGTGAAGATTTTCCCAAATGCCTACAACAGTGTGTGTGCAAAGGCGATCGTGTATGCTGCCGACCATGGCGCAAGGCTGATCAATTGCTCTTGGGGACCCAATACGACACAGCCCGTCGCTGCCGACCCTACCCTCAAGGCGGCGATCGACTATGCCTACAACAAGCAGTGCTTTTGCATCTTTGCAGCTGGCAACAACAACATCGATTGCTCCACGCAGTTTCCCGCAAATTATGACAAGGTGATCACAGTCGGCTCCACCAACACTGCCGACGCCAAGTCTGGGTTCAGCAACTGGGGAAAAGTCGTCGATATTGCGGCACCCGGCGAGGGCATCTTGTCCACCAAAATGGGAGGCGGCTATGTATCGATGCAAGGCACTTCCATGGCGGCTCCCCATGTGACGGGTGCTGCTGCGCTGCTCTTGTCATTGGCTCCCCAACTGAGCTTTGACAACCTGCTGTATTTCTTGCGCAAGTCTGGCGATGGCATCAACACCGCGCAGTACATCGGCGGTGTGCGCTTGAACTGCTACCGCCTCGTGGCACCTGCCGTGCAGACCTACAAGCGGCAAGACGTCGTCGACACCACCAATGGCAGGTATGCCTTGCACACCAGTGGCAGCATCGCCCACCTGCGCTGGACAGGTTCTGCATGGGTGCAAACGCTCATCAGTGTCTGGGGTTCACCAGTCTTGGCCGGCTCCATGATCGACATGGGTAGTGGCCGCGTGGCCGCGGTAAGCGCCTCGGGAAGCATGGTCAACACTTATGGCCCACCGGCGACGCCCAGC
>JANMIM010000292.1:0-1660 GCA_031375795.1 Bacteroidota bacterium | reverse complement strand
GCTACCGCGCCGTGTGCGAGGAGCTCCCCTTTGAGATCGAGCGGCCGCAGATCGTCTGCAACCGGCAAAATGACCAGCTTGTGTTGACGGCCACGGCCACTTACAACGACTACCTCTGGAGCACGGGCTCCACGGCACCGGTGCTCGTGGTGCCCGACACAGGCTATTACCAGCTCTACGTGCCCTTGGGCATGGGGCACGTGGGCAGCAATGTCTTTTATGTATCCGATCTCGACGGCAATTGTCCGTCGACGGAGACTGAAAATCCGCGCGATGGCGGTCGGCCATCGCCTTTGGTGGGCACGTTTGACATTTTGGGGAGGCCTGTCCTCACACGGGAGGCCGGCCACCTGTACATCGAGCGCTACCGCGACGGGCATAGCCGCAAGGTGCTTCAATATTGAATGCGATCATCCTCAATTCCAGTAGAAATAGCATGAAAAAAGCATTGATCTTATTTTGGGGAATATCGGCCTGGCTTGGGCTGATGGCGCAGGGGGATGAGCCACGGCTGGCTGACTTCGATGTCCTGCATTACGATTTCCATATTGCGATCTCAGACACGAGCGACAAGATCGAAGGCCGGGCAACCATCCAAGTTCAATTCTTGCAGCCGGCCGACATGCTACAGCTGGATTTGATGGCGCTAGGGGCCGATGGCAAGGGAATGAAGGTGAATGGGGTCCAGCTTCCAGGCCACAACGGTGTGCTCGGCTACCGTCAAGCGGGCGATACCCTGGAGATCACCCTGTCCAGAGGAGCCACCGCCGGAACCTCGGAGACATTGGAGATCCGCTATGCAGGCATCCCAGCCGATGGCCTCATCATCTCCAAAAATGAGCGTGACGGCCGCAGCTTTTTTGGGGACAATTGGCCCAACCGCGCGCGGCATTGGTTGCCGACGGTCGACCATCCCAGCGACAAAGCCACGGTGGATTTTACGATTGTCGCACCGGCACATTATGAGATCGTGGCCAATGGCAAATTGGTCGAGCAGCGTGTGACACCCGATGGCCTGCAGACCAGCCATTGGCACAACGAGGAGCCCTTGCCGACCAAGGTGATGGTGTTTGGCGCGGCAGATTTTGCGTTGCAGGACGTGGGCGAAGTCGCTGGCATCCCTGTGAGCACCTGGGTATTCGAGAAGGATGAGGAGGCGGGCTTCAAGGATTATGCCCAAGGCAAGGAAATATTGCGCTGGTACATCGACAAGGTCGGCCCCTATCCATGGGCCAAACTCGCCAATGTGCAGTCGCGCACCCGCTACGGGGGCATGGAAAATGCATCCTGCATCTTCTATGCCGACAATTCCGTCACCGGCACCGGCTCCTGTGAAGCCCTCATGGCCCACGAAATCGCCCACCAATGGTTTGGAAATTCAGCATCCGAGGCCAATTGGTACCATATCTGGCTCAGCGAGGGATTTGCGACCTATTTCACGCACCTGTATTTTGAAAGCAAGTATGGGTTCGATAGTTTCAAGAAACGACTCGAGACCGACCGCAGCGAAATCTTGGGATGGGCTGGAACGAAGAAATTGTGTGTCGTCGATCCGAGGATCAAGGATTTGAACCAATTGCTTAGCATCAACAGCTACCAAAAGGGCGGCTGGATCCTGCATATGTTGCGGCACATGGTCGGTGACGATTTCTTTTTCAAG
>JANMIM010001340.1:0-3110 GCA_031375795.1 Bacteroidota bacterium | reverse complement strand
CGTTGCCGCCCGCACAGAAGGTCGTCGGTCCAGTTGGCGTGATCGACGGCGTCGGATTCGCATTCACGGTCACCACGACCGGCACCGAGGCACCGCTGCAACCGTTGCCATTGGTCACCGTCACCGTGTAGGTGCCGGCTGTGCTCACGAGGATTGACTGGGTCGTCGCGCCCGTCGACCATGCGTAGGCCGAGAATCCGGCACCTGCATTCAAGGTCACGCTACCGCCTGCACAGAATGTTGTAGGTCCAGATGGCGTGATCGTCGGGGTCGGACTGGGATTTACAGTCACGGTGACGGGGGTGACCGTGCCACTGCATCCCACGGCATTTGTCACCGTGACACCATAGTTGCCACCGGCGGTCACCAAAATACTCTGTGTCGTGGCACCCGTGGACCAGAGATAGGTGGCATAACCAGCCCCTGCATCAAGGGTCACGCTGCTGCCATTGCAGAACGTTGTCGGGCCAGATGGTGTGATTGTCGGCGTCGGATTCGGGCTCAATGTGACCGTGACCGGCGTGGCTGCACCACTGCAACCGTTGCCGTTGGTTACCGTCACGTTGAAGTTGCCGCCGGTCGTGGCGACAATCGTGCGGGTCGTGGCACCGGTGGACCAAGCGTAGGCTGCGAATCCCGCTCCAGCATCGAGCGTCACGCTGCCACCGGGACAGAATGTCGTAGGCCCGGCAGGTGTGATCGTCGGCGTCGGATTTGGATTCACTGTCACCACGGTCGGCGACGATGTTCCGCTGCAACCATTGCCATTGGTCACAGTCACCGTGTAGCTACCGCCCGTCGTGACCAAGATGCTCTGACTTGTGGAACCATTGGACCAGAAATAGCTGGCAAATCCAGAGCCTGCATCGAGGACCACGTTGCCGCCTGCACAGAAGGTCGTAGGTCCAGAAGGAGTGACCGAGGGGGTCGGATTGGCATTCACTGTCACGGCAACCGGGGCGGCGATTCCACTGCAACCATTGGCATTGGTGACGGTCACGCTGTAGTTGCCAGCAGCTGTCACAAGGATGGTCTGCGTGGTCGCACCAGTCGACCAAGCATAGCTCGCAAAACCTGCGCCCGCATTGAGCGTGACGTTGCCGCCTGCACAGAATGTCGTAGGCCCAGATGGCGTGATCGTAGGATTCGGATTCGGATTGACCGTCACCGAAACCGGCGCGGCAAAACCACTGCAACCATTGGCATTTACCACCGTCACACCATAGCTGCCAGCCGCATTCACCAAGATCGTCTGTGTTGTCGCGCCCGTGGACCAAGCATAGCTGGCAAATCCTGCACCCGCATCGAGGGTCACGCTGCCTCCAGCGCAGAACGTCGTAGGCCCAGAAGCCGTGACCGTTGGCGTCGGATTCGGATTGACGCTGACAGTCACAGGCGCGGCAGAACCCACGCAGCCTGTTGCATTGGTGACGGTCACGCCGTAATTCCCTCCTGCAGTCACCACGAGGGTCCTGGTGGTAGCTCCCGTCGACCAAGCATAGGTGGCATAGCCTGCACCCGCATCAAGGGTCACGTTACCCCCGGCACAGATCGCCACGGGGCCCGCAGGAGTGATCACAGGCGTCGGATTGGGTACCGCAGTCACCGAAATGGAGGCGATGCCAGGACAGCCCGCGCCATTGGAGACAGACACGGTGTACAGGGCCGAAGTGGATGCCACGATCGTCCTGGTCGTCGCGCCTGTGGACCAAGCATAGCTGGCAAAGCCCGCGCCGGCATCGAGTGTCACACTTCCTCCCGCACAGAAGGTTGTGGGGCCAGAAGGCGTAATCGTCACATTCGGGCCAGGCAACACCGTCACAGCGACAGGCGTAGCCAATGCGAGGCAACCATTGGCATTGGTCACTGCCAATCCAAAATAGCCTGTACTGGTCACCGTGATGCTCGGCGTCGTTGCCAAGTTGGACCATTGGTAGGATGTGTATGACCCCGCAACCGAAAGCACGACGTTTCCTCCATTGCAGAAAACTGTCGGCCCCGAAGGCGTAATCACGGGCGTCGTGATGGCATTTACAGTCACGATGGCGCTACAAGTGCCCGTGTTTCCATTGACGTCGGTGACCGTGAGGATGGCCGTATTCGCACCTTGGTTGCTGCAAGTATAGGCCGTCGGGTTGGAGGAAATGCTGGCGATCCCGCATTCGTCCGTGCTGCCATTGTTGATGTCAGCCGCCGTGAAGCTGAAGTTTCCTGCAATTCCCGTGTTCAGGGTAATGTTTTGGCAGATCGCCACCGGTGCGCGAAGATCGGCAACCGTGACCGTGAAGCTGCAAGTCGAAGTATTGCCAATGGCATCCGTCGCAGTGAAGCTATTCGAGGTAACGCCGATGGGGAATACCGCGCCGCTCACCAAACCCGAAACTTGGTTAAAGGTAGCTCCAGGACAATTGTCGGAAAATGTGACTGCGTAACTCACAACCGCATCGCATGAGCCCAAATCGACATTCACGTTCATGTTCGCGGGGCAAGTGATCGTCGGAACCTCCGTATCGTTCACCATGACGTTGAAGCTGCAAGTGGCGGTGTTGCCGCTGGCATCGGTGACAACGAAAGTATTCAAGGTAGTTCCAACAGGCAAAGTCGCGCCGCTTGCCAAGCCAGCCGTCTGGCTCACACTCGAGCCAGCACAGTTGTCGCCCGAAGTTACCGAGTATGTCACCACAGCGCTGCATTGGCCGGGGTCATTGCTGACCGTGATCGGTGCTGGGCATGTGATCGTCGGGATTTCGGTGTCGTTCACCACCACATTAAAGCTGCAAGTGGCGGTGTTGCCGCTCGCATCCGTGACGCTGAAGGTGTTCGAGGTCGTGCCGACCGGGAAGGTCGCGCCGCTAGCCAAGCCTGCGGTCTGGCTCACGCTAGAGCCGGCACAGTTGTCGCCAGAGGTCACAGAATAAGTCACGACAGCGCTGCATTGGCCGGGATCGTTGCTCACGGTGATCGGTGCTGGGCAAGTGATCGTCGGGATTTCGGTGTCGTTCACAACGACGTTGAAGCTGCAAGTGGCGGTGTTGCCGCTGGCATCGGTGACGAGGAAGGTATTCGCTGTCGTGCCGACGGGGAAAGTCGCGCCGCTAACCAAGCCTGCT
>JANMIM010001337.1:0-4123 GCA_031375795.1 Bacteroidota bacterium | reverse complement strand
CAAATTTGTCGTACACCCTCCAAACCGGCTCCCAGTATGGAATTAAATCCTGAAGCGACGATCGGGGCTTTGGCAGCCATGCTGATCCAAGGCGTTGTCAAGGCAGCGCGGGACAAATAGGGCTCAGTTTCAAGGCGAATTCGGAGGCGTTTCCTTGGGAACCGCTGTGCCTGGATCTACGTCCTGTACACCGGCACATCATTGAATTGCGCGGCTTCTTGCTCGTCAAGGACCATGTCTTTCACGGCCATGAGCAGGGCCTTGTTGGCGGTGAATAGCTCGCGGTTGAAGCTGATGATGGTCGTAATATCGTCGCTGTCGAGATTGGCGGCCGGGGCGTCTTGGTAGAATTGATTGAGCGCGGAGACGTAGTTGTGGTCGATCTCGGCATAAATCTGCTGGAGGTCCGCAAAAGTCGTGGGATTGGGATGCAACAATTCCTCCAACAATCGGCGGTACAATTCCTCGATTTCCTGCTGGTTGTGTACAAAAAAATCGAATTTGATTTCCTTCGAGGAGCCGTGCAGATTCTGGATATTGGTGCCAATGTCCTTGACGCATTTCACCGCATACATTGCGCTGCGCACCGCCGCAATCAACTGATTGAGTTCCGTGGACATCTTGTCGCCCTCGATCTTGGCCCGCAATTTCAGGTAGAATGCCTGCAATTCGCCTTGCAGCAATTTCATGTAGTCATATTTCGCCGGCTGATCCTTGGAGATGAATTTTTTTTCGCGGTGAATGGCATGAAATTCGGAACCCGACTCGAGAAAATCGGTTTTCAGATCCAATTGCAAGCAATTGAACAGCATCGCATTGTGCAGGAAATAGCGCGTTTCCTTGCGAAACAAATCCATCGCCGTTTGCGGTTCCGAGACATCTGCCTGCCCGATGAAAGCCGCCGCACTGCCGTCGGATTTTTTGAAAAAACGCTCCAAAAAACGTGTATAATATTTCAGGAAAGGCAAGAAAATCGCGACGCCCGACAAATTCACGAAGGTCGAAAAGGTGACCAATCCGATCAGCGGATTGGTGATGCCAAATCCATCTGTGATCAGGCTCAAAATCGGTCGGATGAGGATGAAGGCCACAATCATCGAGACCACATTGAAGAGGAAATTGCCCAAGGCCACCCGTTTTTTGGTCGCATTGCCCCCGATGCCGCTCAGGAGGATTTTGACATTCGTCCCGACCTCTGAACCCAGCACCATCGCCGCTGCCGGGGCAAAGCCGATCGCGCCTGCATTCAAGGCGCTCAGTGTGAGCGCCATCGTCACCGAACTGGACTGCACGATCAGCGTCAAGACAAATCCGATCAGCAGAAATACCGCCAGCGACATCTCGGCATAGGGCGCAAAGTCAAAGGCCTTGACCTGACTCTCCATCGCCGATTTCATGTAGGAGAGGGCGATGAACAGCAGCCCAAACCCAAAGAGGAAATACGAGACGTATTTGATGGTCTTGCGGCTTCCCAGCGTGATCATCAAGGCCCCGCCGACACAAATCGCGGGATAAGCAAGCCACTCGATCTCCATGTTGAAGCCCAATGTCGCCACCACCCAACTGTCGAGCGTGGTGCCCAGATTGGCCCCGAGGATGATTGCGAGTGCATTTTCCATCGTGAAAACGCCTGCCCCGACAAATGCGAGCACCATCAAGGAAACCATCGAGCTGCTTTGCAGCACGGCGGTGACGATCGCGCCGCCTGCGGCTGCGCCCACGCGGTTGCGGGTGACGCGCTGCAAAAACAATTTGAAATTGCGGCCGCTCAGGTTTTTGAGCGACTCCTCGAGCAGGTACATCGCAAACAGAAACAGGCCGATGCCGGCTGCCAGTTTGAAGATGTGGGAGGCCATTTCCATCGTCGCAAAGGTCGTCAATTGCCGATGGGATCAAAATTGCCAGCGGTTGTAAACAGGAATCCGGGAAAAATCAGCTGCCTATTCCTTGCAAGCCCACTTGGAGCTGATGTGCCAGGCAATCTCATGGTACTCCTTGTAGGCTTGCATCGGATACACATCCTCGGCGTAGGTACCGCCCAAGACTCCGCCAAAGTCGCCGTCATCGAGGTTGAAGAGGCTGTAGCGCTCGGTGCAGTAGTCGGGCAAAGGGCGCAGCAGGAGCCACAATTTCTGGTGCGCGGTCATGTAATGCTCCATTGCCAAGGTGTCTGCCTTGGTTTTGGGCTCGAAGCGGCTCTCTTCGAAGGCCTTGCCGTGCCCGTGTTTGACGCGGTGGTAGAACTTCTCAAGGCCATATTTTTTCCAAAGTTTTCCATTCTCATGGTGGATGGAATCGTTGTAGGCCAGCGTTTCCTGTCGTTTTCGGTCATCCCATTTCGGTTCCAGGCGGTAGGAGAGAGCGAGGTCCACGAGGCGGCCGTTGGTTTGGACGATTTCTTTTTGCGCGTCCTCGGTGGGATACGCGAATTCCGGGCGGCCTTCGTTCGCATGGTTTTTCCAATAGACCCAGACCGAGTCCTTGCATTCGATGCTGAGCAATTCGTCATACATTTTCATTTCAAATCCCGGCGGCAAAGTGGCATGCAAGGCTCGGATCAACGAATCCTCCTGGATCAGCTTTTGCCCAAAACTCATTTGCATAAGCAACAACAAGCAGATGGTGAACAGGGATTTCATGATGTACATGCGCATTTTCCTAGACCTTCACGACCATTTTGCCTTCGTTTTTGCCGGCAAACAGATCCAGGAAAGCCTGCGGAATATACTCGAAACCCTCGACGATGGTTTCAGAATTGCTGAGCTTGCCCTCGCCGAGCCAAGTCGCGAGCTGCTGCATGGCTGCTGGAAACGACTTGTAATAATCGCTCACGATGAAGCCTTGCATCAAGGAACTCTTCACGAGCAATGCTGCCTGCGGGCGTGGTCCGACGGGCTGCGTGGTCTCGTTGTAGAGAGAAATCGCGCCGCAAATGATCGTGCGCGAAAACTTGTTGATATTCCCCATCACCGCGTCTGAAATCTCGCCGCCGACATTGTCAAAGTAGATGTCCACGCCGCCGGGGCAGGCGGCTTGAATCGCTTTGTACATATTCGGCGTCGTTTTGTAATTGATGGCGGCATCGAAGTGGAACTTGGATTGCAGTTGGGCGACCTTTTCGTCGGTGCCGGCGATGCCCACGACGCGGCAGCCGAGGAGCTTGCCAATCTGCCCGACGACGACACCCACGGCACCCGCCGCGCCAGAGACGACGATGGTTTCGCCCGCCTTGGGTTTGCCGATTTCCGTGAGGCCGAGGTAGGCCGTGAAGCCTGTGAGGCCGAGCAAGCCGAGATAAGTCGTGAGCGGCGCCATCTTGGGGTCGACCTTGGTGAGTCCCTTGCCGGTCGAGGTCTGGAATTGCTTCCATTCGAGGTAGGCCATCACAAAATCGCCCTTCACAAATGCCGGATTGTGGCTCTCGACCACCTCGGCGATGAGCGCGGATTGGATCGGCTTGCCCAATTCGAAGGGCGGTGTGTAGGATTTTGTATCGTTCATGCGGCCGCGCAGGTAGGGATCGACCGACACATAGCGGGATGCGAGCAGGACCTCGCCGTCTTGCGCCACGGGCATGGCTTCATTTTCAAACTTGAAGCAATCGAGCGTCGGCATACCGACGGGCCGTTGATGGAGGAGAATGACTGAATTTATCACGTCTATATTTTTCAGCGGAGCGGTAAATTGGGAAAATCCTGCTTTGGAAGCAATCTGGACATCAAAAGTAGCTGGATTTGGCTGGAATGCCTTTACATTTTGCTGCCGAATATTTGTACCCTTCACTGGTTTTTCCTTCGCGGCAAGCCCATCCAGCCTCAAATCTGCTGGGTGCGCTTCAATTTGCACAGGTCAAATTCCTGGCTTTGCAGGCGGGCGAGGATTTGGGGGTAGAGGGCAATGTGGCCATACGGTTCAAGGATAACCCCAAACCAGGGCAATCGCTCATAATTTCGGTTCTAGCGCACGATTTCAATATTGGACTCCAATTACGCCCGGAACGGGCCGTCGCTCGGTAGCCCGGTGCGGGAGCACCGGGGTTTCAACGCAAAACACGGTCACGCTGCGCCGCGGCGTACCGTCTCTTTCCGCCCAATTCAATGTTTCGCACAGAGGCGGCCCTTTC
>JANMIM010001334.1:0-7426 GCA_031375795.1 Bacteroidota bacterium | reverse complement strand
AAGACCTGCGAGGAGATCATCGCCTTCCTGCCTGGCAAAGTCTATTTCAGCTTTGACATCGACGGTTTGGAGCCGGGCCTCTGTCCCAATACCGGCACACCGGTAGCTGGCGGCTTGCGCTACGAGCAGGCGATGTACCTGCTGGAGCAGGTGCGCGTGAGTGGTCGCGAGATCATCGCCATCGACTTGGTGGAGGTGAATCCGGGCTCGGATGGCAGCGAGTGGGATGGCAATGTCGGTGCGCGCATCCTCTACAGGATGTGTGGCATGATGAGCCAATCGACCGTGGTCTTGTAAATTCAATGGGATCGACCGGCCCATGAGCTGGTCGTGTACAAAATCATAAAGCAGGAAAATCGCAAGGTTTTCCTGCTTGTGTTTCATAGTCAGGGGAATGGGGGCTGCTTGTCGGGCGTTTCAGGTTTTTTCCATCAGCCTACACCCCCTGGTCGATGTGGCATAGCGGGGAATGCAAAAAGAGGCCTGATGGTCTCCGTCGGTAGATCGAACAAAAAAACAGGAAAGGATTAGGCGGCAGATTCTTCTTCGACGCTCTCGTAGCGTGCCATGCCGACATTGGGGGGCAGGTAGTTCAGGACCATCTCGTAGACTTCCTCGGCATTGCCGATGCCTACGACACGGCGCGGTTGGGTCTGGCCCTCGTCATCCACGATGCCCATGCTGATGACGACTTCAAAATCGAAGTTGTCGGTGATGCGCACAAAGGGGAGGACATTGACGGTCTCCTTGGGGGGAATGCGGTTGCTGAAGGCAAAGTCGCGGAGACGGGTGAACGACATGAGACGGCGCGTGCGGTCGTTGGCGGCGAAGAGCTCGATGAGTTTGCCAAAACGACGATCGCCGCGCGAACGTAGATTTTGCCAGTACCAGTCGAGGAAAGATGCTTCGCCCTCTTCGATTTTCTTGCGGCTTACGGGAAATTCGATTCCGGGAACCCTTTTTTCGATTTCTGCACTGTTGAGGTGGAGTTCGAGCCAAAAGTGAAGCAGAATGGCCTTGACACGGTCATCGGCGACATCGTCCACACCCAACCAACGCATCCCATTCTCCCAGAAGTCTATGTAGTTTCCAAAGACGATGCAATGCCTGTTGCGTAGCGAGACCTGGCGGTCATGCACTACGACAGCAGATCCAATGGCTTTCAATTCACGATTGATCGCATCAAATGGAGTACTCGTCTTTTTCTTGAGGTTGAAAATTCTCGACAACATTTCTTAACGGGGTGCTGCCAATCAGCATTGCACCTTTAGTTTTCCATCAACAATTCGTGTGCGGAGGTCTTCCAACTTACCTCCTCTTACCTAACTATATACACAGTCCCGATACGAAATTAATAATTTTTCTTACAACATCACCTATCCACAAAAAAAAGCAATGATTAGTTCTGGGGAATCTCGGCTTCAGCTTGTCGTTGTTGGGCAGATGTGCGCAGGCTTCGATATTCCCTGATGGCCAAAACCACGAGCAAAAGCACGATCAGGCTCAAGCAGACGGTCTCGACCCGCGTTTGCGTCTGCTGCTTCCCGACAGCGATCCAGTGGTCGCGGTGCACTTCGATGAGGTTGGCTTTGAGTTGGTCAAAATCGTGGGAGATCACAAACTCATGTCGCTCTTGCTCAGATTGTTGGATTTTGAGATCCATGCCCAGGTCCAGCTGCCGCGACTGCATCCACAAGAGGTAGATGCTGGGCAGCAAGCCCATCATGATCAGCAGTATGAAAGTTTTTGAGCGCATCTTCAGCTGAGTACCTTTCTTCCTACGAGGGGCCATCTGATCCTGTTCCATCCGACGGAGACCTGGCTATTCTTTTTTTACAAACGGGCCAAAGTCGGCGATATAGTAGCTGCCATCTGGAAACTCCATGAGGTTGAATGGCTGGCTTAGTTCCTGGTCGCCAGCCTTCAACACGAGCGTACCCAGCAGCATCTTGTAGCCTGTCGCGATCTCGATGGGCTTGCGCTGGGGCACAAATTTCTGAAATTCAGCCATGTCCCACTTCGCATCGGTCAGCCGCAATACCGTCTTTAGGCTGTCCTGGACATGGTTCACAAATTGGGATTTGTTTTTGATGCTCTCGCGTTTAGCCGACTCCGGCACATTTACCAGGCTCATCATCTGCTTGATTTGCGAGGGACTCAGGGCCAGTTGCGAAAAAGCGGCAAGGTCTTGGCTGCGGTAGGTGCCGACGACCGCCTTGCAGAGCGCCTCGGGCGATTTGCGTGCCAGATCGACCTCGGCCGCCGAGAGCGACTTGCAGCTCGTGAACCCCAGCAGCACGGCGAGCACCGTGGCAATGGCAGAGAAACGCATCCAGACCGCAAAATTCGTGTAGGGCAATTGCATGATCAGATCAAATTGACAGGTAAATCTACGATTTCTTGGCCCAAAGCCAATTGGCAGCGCTTCGCCGTCACGAATATTCCCAATTGCTAGGAATTGCGACGTCCCAGCCGGCTGCCCAATGCCCGCAACAGCACGCGGAGAAAATTCCAACCCTCACGCAGGAGTACCCGCAAGCTCACGTGCGAGAACACGATGCCCGGCTTGAGCCTTGCAGGGGAGGGGAGCAGGCGCAGTGTTTTTTCATTGGAAGCCAGGAAAATGAACTCCAGGTCAAACAAGAACCGGTTGATGGTCGTGCGCAGGAAGACCTCCTTGCCGCGCCGATTGAAACCCTTGAGGCCGCACTGGGTATCGGTGACCTTGAGCTTCAGCGTCGTTTTCAGCATCCACCTGAGCAGCCTTGAGATGCGGCGGCGGTCGGCAGGGATTCCCTCGTAATAATCGTCTTCGCGCACACCCACGGCCACATCCGCCTCGCCCGCCCTGAGTTTTGCCAGCAGCCCCACGAGACTTGCCTCCTCGTAAGGAAAGTCGATGTCGGTGTACACGACCCAGTCGGCATCGGTCGCGGCGACACCCTTGCGCAAGGCGTAGCCCTTGCCCATGTTGGGGCTGCTCACGATGAGCGACAGGCTGGGAATCGATAGCCGCAGCAAGTCAATGTCGGCCGGCGTGAGGCCACGTGTGGAGCCATCATTGACCACGATGAGCCGCAACTCCAAGTCTGCAAGCTCCTGTTTCAAGTGCGTCCAGGACTTGAGCACGCGCTGCACCCAACCCGATTCAGGGTTGTAGCAGGGCAATACCAAGTCCAAGCGCTCCGCAGGAGGTTGATTCATGGCCGCAAGTTAAGGCGACTGCCGACAAAACGGATGGTGGAGCCGCCTGAGACACATTATTTATTCGGTACATCGAGGCTGGGGATGTGGATGGGGGAATCCAAGGCATGCGCGTCGGGCCGTTGCTGGCACCATTGCAGGAATTTTGCGGACAGGTGGTGGAGATCGCTTTGGAAACAACGCAATGCCGATGGCCGACCCCTCGGATGAGCTATTCCTCGATGTGAAAAACGCGTGCGAGGGACCGGTCGATCGTGCGCGCAGGGGTGTGCCGCAGGAGCCAATTGCGCAGGCCTCGGGCATGGCGCCAATGGGCGATTTTCCCGAACCGCCAGGACTGTTGCACGATCCAGTCGACTTTGGGGCGGCGTTTTTGCTCAAATGCGGGAAACAAAGCAGGGATTTCAGCGCCCTCGCGGATCATTTTCCCAAGGTAATAGGCGTCTTCGGCAGCTTGGCAGCCGCCTTGGCCCATGTTGGGGGTCGTGGCGTGTGCCGCATCGCCGATGAGCAGCACCCTGCCTTGATGCCAGCGTGGCAGGGGCGCGAGGTCGTAGATGTCGTTGCGAATGATCTGGCTCGGGTCGGTCGCGCGGATGAGTTCGGGCACGGGGGATGCAAAACGCGCAAAGTGGTTTGCCAGCCATTCATTGAGGTGCGGGGCAGTGTCCTTGCCTCCGGCAGCGGCCGACTCCACCGCAAACCAATACACCTCACCAAAGCCGACCGGCGTGCAGCCAAACCGCAATTCGCCACCCCAAGCCTCAAATTGGCGGGCGAGGTCCTGCTGCGAGAGGTCATAGTTCACGATGCCGCGCCAGCACGTCTGCCCGGAATACCTGAGCTTGGAATCGGGAAAAAGCTGCTGCCGCACCGCGGAGTGGATCCCATCCGCCCCAATCAAAAAATCGCCAATGGCTTGCGAGCCATCCGCAAAATGGGCTGTCACCCGCTCGCCTTGCATTTCCAGGTGCACGAGGCGCTTGCCGACGTGGACGCGCCCGGCCCCGATCGCTTGGAGCAAGGTCGCCTGCAAGCGAGCGCGGTGGATCAGCACGATGCCGATGCCATATTGGGCTTTGTAACGCTGGGCGTCTGTGAGGGAAATGGGCCGTAGGCGCTCATCGGTCGCCGCCATGCGCGTGGGCTCGGAGCCCGCTGAGGCAATGGCCTCGGCGACGCCTAGGCTACGGTACACCCGCATGGCATTGATCGAGAGGGCGATGCCTGCGCCCACGGGCCTGAGCTCCGCCGCTGATTCAAAGATCTCAAAGTCCACCCCGGCCTGCGCCAAGGCGAGTCCCGTCGTCAGCCCTGCAATTCCGCCACCGATGATGATCGCTTTCATGTATCCAAAATACAGATATCTTCGTAGGAAGCAATCCCGCCAGCGTCGGTGGGGGGCATTTTCTCAGCTGCGGAATATCAAAATCGAATGACAAAGACATTGGTCACATTTGACCGGGTTGCCAAGAACTACAAGTCGTTTCAGGCATTGAAGGATGTGTCCTTCACCCTGAACGAAGGCGAGATTTTTGGCTACATCGGTCCCAATGGCGCTGGCAAGACGACGACGCTCAAGTTGCTCGTGGGCCTGCTCCTGAATTTTGAGGGGAGCATTCGGGTCGATGACTTGGAGTTGCCACGGCAGCAGCACCTGCTGCACCACATCGTCGGGTACCTGCCCCAATATCCTGAATTCCAACCCTGGCGCACGGTCGACCATGCCTTGATGACCCTGGGTCGCTTGAGCAACGTGAGTGTGAGCGACCTCAAGGCCCGCATACCCGGCCTGCTGGAGCGCTTCAACCTGGGTGATGTGCGCCACAAGAAGATCCGGAAACTGAGCGGAGGCATGAAGCAAAAGGTCGGCTTCGTGCAGTCGCTGCTGCACCGGCCCAAGTTGCTGGTGCTCGACGAGCCGCTGTCTGGCCTCGATCCTGAAAGCCGCATTCGCCTCAAGGAGCAAATCCTGGCCTTGAAACGGGAGGGGACGACGGTGATTTTTTCGAGCCATATCCTGGGCGACGTGCAAGACGTCGCCGACCGCATGGGCATCATCCAAGGGGGACGCATCCTCAAGACCGGCAACATGCAGGAGCTTCAGTCCCATTTTGGTGTGGCCAAGGAGATTCAGATTGCCTATTCCTCGCTGCCATCCACCCTTGAATTCCTGGGGAGCTTCCCCCACGTGAACCATGTGATGGCCAAGGAAGGCAATGTCTGGTCGCTGCAACTCGGTGCCGAGGCCGATGTCGACCGCTTGGTGCACCAAGTGATCTTGTCGTCGCTCGAGCACGGCGCGGTGATACGCCGCGTCGGGGAGATTGCACCGAGCTTGGACGACTTGTACAGGCGATTTACAGAGACACCCCCTCAATTTGCATCAAAATGAACAAGACCTGGATCCTATTTGTAGACGAGCTCACGGGCTTTGCCAAGTCGGCGGTTATGATCGGCATGTGGGTGGGCATGCCCTTGCTGGGCATTGTTCTGTATTTTGCCCTGCCCGACGCCCTCCCGATGAATTCTGGTGGCATGGGACCGCAAATTTCATTGCCGGCCTCCACTTTTTTGTCCTTGATGTTGTCGAGCACCGGCGGTTTGCTCGCCGCCACGCTGGTGGGGATCGACATCGTGAATGAAAAAAACAAAAAGGTCTACGATCTTTTTCTCATTCGCCCCATCCATCGCGGCAGTTTCATGTGGGCCAAGTTTTTTGCCGTTTCGCTTTGCGTGACCGTGGCTTTGGCCATCTCGATGTGGGCGGGCATCATGGTCGATGTCGTGAGGGGCGTCGAGATCAGCCCACTCATGCGCGAAACGATCCTGGAAAAGTTCATTTCTGGTGTCGGTGTGATCGTCATCTCCACCGCTGCGGGAATTTTGATCGGCATGCTGTCTTCATCGGTGCTCATGGCGGTGATGCTGGTGTGGTTTGTCGGGCAATATGTGATGCTGATCCCGATGCTGGCCAGCATGATCAGCAACGATTGGGTACAAACGATCACTTTGGGGATTACAATCATCCTCACCATCCTCTTCGTTTGGGTCTCCTCCAAGATCTTTCAGCGCATGGAGACTTGATCCGAAGAAAGATGGCCTTGGAATCGAAACCTTTTGCTTGGCTCAAGGGTTGGCATAGAAATCAAAGTGTTATGCAAAAGAGCGTGTTGACCTTTTTCCTCTTTTTGATGTTGGGTGTGGGCAGCATTTTTGCCGTGCCCTTCAAGCTGCTCAATAATTCCTTGGTAAAAATCCCGCTGAGCATTCCCGGGGTGATGAACCCCAACCTCTCGCCGATGTCGAGCAGCGGTGTGGATCTGGCCGTCGGGCAGAAGGTTTACTTTTTTGTCAAGAAGAAGAAATTCTTGCTTTTGGAGGTGACCGAAGACCTGAAAGACAAGAAGTTGGATGTGGGGGATTTGATCATGAAGCGGCGCGAAGTGCTCGGGCTGTGAATTCCTTTCCCGATTTTGTGAGGGAATGCACTATTTTGCGAGGCAATAGATAAGATGCTTCTGCATGCTCAAGACGATTATACTGCTCATCCTTGCCTTGCTGGTGGTTCCGGTGGCTGCGTTGTACTTTGATACGCCCCCCAGTGCCGAGCATTGGCTGATTCTCAGGAACTGTTTTTTCATTTACCTCGGTGTTTCCCTGAGCTGTTTTGCGCTGGCGGAGATCACGGGGAATTGCAGCCAAGTCGACAAGATCTGGAGCATCGTGCCGATCGTGTACGCGTGGTATGTGGCGGTCGAGGGGGGCATGGGGCCCCGCGTAGTGCTCATGGCGATTCTGGTGACCTTGTGGGGTGCCCGATTGACGTACAATTTTTCCCGTCGTGGCGCCTATTCCTGGAAATTTTGGACAGGTGAGGAGGACTACCGCTGGGAAGTCCTGCGCAAGATGCCCCTGCTCCAAAGCCGCGTGCGTTGGTTTTTCTTCAATTTGTTCTTCATTTCCCTGTATCAAAATGGCCTGATCTTGCTGATTACCCTGCCGATCTTGGTATCCTTGAGAGGGGTGGAGCAGCCGTTGTACTGGGCAGACTACTTACTCACGGCCTTGTTTCTCGCATTTTTGGTCATGGAAACCGTTGCAGATCAGCAGCAATGGAATTTCCAGCGAGAGAAGCATCGCCTGATGGCCTCCAAGGAGCGGCTCAGAGGGTCGTATGCGCTAGGTTTTGCGGTTACGGGCCTCTGGAAATACATGCGGC
>JANMIM010001331.1:0-1084 GCA_031375795.1 Bacteroidota bacterium | reverse complement strand
AGTTGCCGCCGGTGATGTCGTTGTCGGTGAGGAAGCACACAGGCAATTGGCCGTTTTGGCCATAGCGGCCAAAATCCTTCTTGGCCAGCAAATCATGGAGCTTGGCAGGAACGTCAAATTCCTCGTCGCCCTTGACTTCTTTTTCCAAAATGCCGTCGCCAAATGTGTAGGCTTTGTAGCTCACTCCGTCGCGAGGGTCATAGGGGATCATCTTGCCATAGCTCACGCGCATCGTGAAGTTGGCATCGGGATAGTATTTCTTGGTGGCATTCATTTCATGCAGGCCCGCCTCATAGGTCTTCATGCTTTCGCCATTCACGGCGTCAAACATGCCTTGGCCCGCAGCAAGCTGCGAGCGGTAGAGGTCGATCAAGCTGGCAATGTACTCGATGCCGGGATCGGCCTCGAGTGCCTTCTTGGTGGGATTGTCCAGAAATGCCTTGCAGCGAGCCTCATCCACGAGCATGCTCCCCTTGTACACAGATGCTGCATAGACATCAAAGCGGGTCAAGTCGCCCTTGGCCTTTGCCTTTGAAAACAACTTGCCGCTGTACACGCTGGGCTGCATGGAAGCAGGCAGGTCGGTGTGCATGATCTCGTTCATGCGGGCAAAGATGTTTTGGTCGGTGTGGAGGTTGAATTCCTTGAAATGGGCCTCCAGGCCATCCTTGAGGGCATCGAGTTGTGGTTGCGCCGCGCTCTTGTCCTTGTTTTTGTCGTCCAGGCTGCGCATCAGGCGCCAGTAGCCGATGCCGTAGCCCACGAGGCCAGGTGCAAAACCAGCCATGTTGAGGTAGCTGCCGAGCTTGAGCACGTCGGTGCTCTTCTCATAGTTGGCCTTGAATTGATCCAAGACGTCGCCATACTTGGCCTTGCGAGCAGGATCTGCATTCGCCCATTTCATGAACTCCTTCTCGAGGGCTTGGCGCTCCTCGATGAGGCCGCGGCGGTCGAGGCCACGGTTTTGGCCCAGGAAGTACTTATAGGTGTTGGCGAGGGAGGCATAATTGCTGGCGAGCATGATGCGGATCTTTGGATCGGCATCCATGTCGGTTTTCATGATGCGCAGGCGCTCGCCGAGGAT
>JANMIM010000284.1:0-15919 GCA_031375795.1 Bacteroidota bacterium | reverse complement strand
GGCGCGGTTGTACCACGAGCGGTCAAACAAAACGATCTCTCCCTTGGTCGGCAGATGTTTGATGTAACGTTGAAAGAACCATTGCCCCCGTTCCTCTTCGGTGGGTTTTTCGAGGGCAACCACGCGGGCACCACGGGGATTGAGGTGCTCCATAAACCTTTTGATCGTGCCGCCTTTTCCCGCTGCGTCTCTTCCCTCGAATAAGATCACCACACGGCTACCCGATTCCTTGACCCAATTTTGCAGCTTGAGCAATTCGACCTGAAGGTCATACTTTTGTTTCTCGTAATTTTTACGAGACATCAGGTTCTTGTAGGGATATTCCACTTCCCGCCAATTGCTCAGCAATTCCTCGTCGGGATGCAATTTGAGTGGCTTTTCATTGAGGCTAGTTTGCAGGGTTTGCAGGATTTCCTTTTGTTCTTGGAGGCTGTAGTTCTGCAAATATTCCATCGCACCCGTCAATTTGTCCTTGCTGCGGTGAATCACATCCGAGAGCACAGTAGATTGGTGTTGGGTCTTGGCCATTACCTTTTCCTTGACCGTTCTTGCCTTTGCAGTCGCGGGTGTCGCGCCGCCGAGCACATCTCCCTGGGCTACTTTTTTGGCAATCACTACTTTCGGTGTGCTGGGCTTCTTTTTGGTATTCGTTTCTTCCATGTCTTAAGAATTGGGGCAATTTTCGACTGCTTGTGGCAATGGAACCTGCCGAGAAAACCCATTGCCATGTACAAATATCGTGTATTCAACGAATTTTTCCATACCCAAGCAACATACTGCAATTTTCGGTTATTGTGGACGTTGCATGACAAAGATCAGGATTTTGAGAAATGCTAGGGTCTTGTTTCCTTTGAGTTTGGCGATCATGTCCTACTCATTTTGGGGCCCATTCGTGCATATCGCACATTTTCGAATGTTGGCCATCGAACACATCTGTTTGAAGGTCAAGAAATCCGCACGACCTTGTTCACGCGTGTTGGATTCGGCATCAAGATGTTCCTGCTCGTGCCTATCGGGAATGACCCACGGTGCAAACAGCGCCGATAGGCTTGCCACATGATCATTCGCTCGATCGGATTCATTTCATTGGTGGGCTTCCCCAATAATCGGCAATCGCTTGAACGGTTTATTGCGGTCGAAGAGGTAGCGCAATGTATGGTAGATTTTGTAATCGACGCCGCCGATGCCATAGGCTACGTTCAGCATTTTGGGATTAAAATCACCGATCCAGATCATTTCCATGTGGTTCCAATGCTGCATCGGTTGCAAGACTTCGCGTGCATGGTTGATCAATCCGCCATCGACGCCCTTGCCCTGGTGCTCCTTCACGATGCCAAAAACGATGCCGTAGCACTTCGTGATTTTGCGCATTTTGAGGCGGTAGAGCGTCTGTAATTTTTGCCAGAGGCCAAATTTGCCATTAAAATCCTTGAACACTTGGTTCATGTCGGGGATCATGATAAAAAACGCAATCGGCTCGTCCTTGTAATACCCAAAGATCGCCAATTCCTCCGCCAAAATTGGCTTTAGTTTTTTCATGATGCTGAGACTCTGCTCCTTGCGCATCGGTTTGAAGCCAGCGTGCCCACCCCAGGCGCCATTCAAAATCGTGCGGAAATCTTCGGCAAATTTGGCGATTTGGCTCTTTTTCATCGTCGTGAAACGATAATCGGGATCCTTGGCGACCATCTCAGCCTTCTCCCGAAAGCGCTCCTGCATCGGCTCCAATACCGGACGGTAGAGCACGTGCTGCTTGAAATAGGTCTGGAAACCATAGTTTTCAAACAGCGCAATATAATATTCCGGCTGATAATTCATTTGGTAGACCGGCTCGTGGCGGCCCTCGTAGAGCAGGCCCCACCAGGCCTCACGTTCCCCAAAATTGATCGGGCCATCCATGGCCTCCATGCCGTTGGCGGTAAGCCATTCCTTGCACTTGTCAAAGAGCAGGTTGGCGGTGGCTTGGTCGTTGATGGATTCAAAAAAGCCCATGCCGCCGGTCGGCTGCTCTTCGGTCTTGGCGGTGCGGTCGTTGATGAAGGCAGCGGTGCGCCCTACGGTTTCGCCCTTGTCGTTTTGCAAAATCCAACGGATCGCCTTCCCGTGCCGCCAAAATTTATTGGTCTTGGGGTCAAAGACGCTTTCGATGTCCTTGTCCAAGGGCCTTATCCACAGCGGATCATCCTTGTAAATGCGAACCGGGAGCTCCAAAAACTCGCGAATGAGCTTCTTGTCGCCCAGTTGTACTTCCAGAAATTTCATCAGCCTAACCTATAAGTTGCGCGCAAAAATAGGGCAATGAAGGCAGCTTGCAAAACATAGCCCGAAACCCGTAATTTTGCAGCCATGGACGCATTGCCCTTCCCATCCAGCCTCTGCCATCGCTGTCGCCATCTGCGCATGACTACGAATGCGCGCGGGAGCGTGTTCATGATGTGCGAGAAGGCCAAGACGGATGATAGGTTTACCAAGTACCCGCCGCAGCCAGTGGGGAGGTGCGGGGGAATGGAGCCGCAAGGCGAGCCATATTGACGAACACCAAAACGAAATTTGTCATTTCGACCGGAGTGGTCGTGGGAGCGCAGCGACGAGACCACGTAGCGGAGAAATCTTGCGGTTTGGGTCAGCGGCATGGCTCAGCGTAACGGTTCACCACAAGGTGTTTCATAAAGTGTTTCTGGGCGCAAGATTTCTCCGCTACGTCTCGTTGTATTTGCTGCGGCTCCTTTGGAGCCTTGCAAATACAACGAGACTTCGGTCGAAATGACATGCAATTCTGAGCGTTGGCGATTCCGGAAATTTGCTTTATTCTCCCTTCGTGGCCAGACGTTTCTCGTACCGAAATTCATGCCGCATGATCCATTCCTTTTCGCCCTCAAACAGCACGTCCTTGCGCACCGCATATACCTCAGGGCCTAGCGTATAGGTATGCCGCATGCGCGCGGGCTTGTCGTCGTTGCCATCCACGCCTTGGATTTCGGTCACGATTTCCAGGCCACCATGCCCGAGTTTGCGCTTGGAGACGACTTTTTCGCCGTCCAGCAGCGTGCCGTTTCCTGAAATGGTGACCGTGTCGGTTTCATTGGCCTCGGCTTCCTCGGGGTAGGAGAGGGCCATGCTCAATTGATCGGCGCCTTTGATGCGTGCAATCTCCACGTTGGCGGGCATGGAGAAGGGCTTGCCGGTGGAGTAGTCGAGGTAGGTCAATGATCCTTCCCATTTGCCGAAAACGGTCTTGAAATCCGATGCGGAAACGGTTACCTGAGATTGGGCGAGGGCAATGTATGCCCAGCCACAAAGCAGCGTCGACAAGAGAATTATTTTGCGCATGAATCGAATCAAGGTTGAAGGAAAACGAATGAATATTGCGCTGAGCTCAAAGACTAAGGGCAGTCTATCAACTAAATCCATTCACGATTGTTTGAGAACGTAAATCTTCTCAAATCAACCCTCTCGCCTTCAACTCCAAATACTTATTCAACGTATTCACCGTCAAATTCTCCGGCGCAGTCAAAATCGACTGTATCCCGTGCAGATTCAATTCCCGCACGATCTGTCGCTTCTCGAAGGCGAATTTCTCGGCGACGGTTTTGAGGTAGACTTGCTGGGTATTGTGGGCTGGCGCGAGGATCAATTCCTGCAATTCCGTGTTTTCAAAAAAGATGACGACGAGCAGGTGGTCGCGGTTGAGGCGGCGCAGGTAGGGGAGCTGCCTGCGCATGGCCGAGAGGCTGTCGAAATTGGTGAAAATCATCATCAAGGCACGATGATTGATTTGCCGTTTTACATTGGTGTAGAGCAATTCAAAATCGCTCTCGAGGTACCTTGTTTTTTGGTTGTAGAGGATCTCTGTGATGGCCTGCATCTGCGTCGCATTGCGCTTGGCCTTCAAGACTACGCCCATTTCCTCTGCAAATGTGATGAGGCCGGCGCGGTCTTGCTTGTAGATCGCAATATTGCTCATCACCAGCGAGGCGTTCACGGCATAATCCAGCAGGCTCAGGCCCTTGAAGGGCATTTTCATCATCCTGCCCTTGTCGATCACGCAATAGACCGGCTGCGATTTTTCCTCGGTGTATTGGTTCACCATGTAGCGGCTCGCGCGGGCTGTCGCCTTCCAGTTGATGGTGCGCAAATCGTCGCCGACGACGTAGTCCCTGATCTGCTCAAACTCCATGCTGTGTCCGAGTCGGCGGATGCGCTTCACGCCAATGTCTTGCAAGCGATTGCTCATCGCAAGCAGCTCATATTGACGCATTTGCAGGTAGCTTGGGTACACGGGCAGGGTCTTGCCGACCTCGAATTCAAACCGGCGGCTGATCATGCCGAGCGGCGTGCGGGCATAGATCTTGAGCGCCCCAAATTCATATTCACCCCGCTTCACCGGCCGGATGCTGTACACCAGTTCCTGACGCTTGCCCGAGGCGATCTTGGTGAAAAAAAGCGTGTCGCGTTTTTGAAATTGAAACGGCAGCTCGTCGATGACCTCTGCGCGCACTTGGAAATTGTAATAATTGTCGATCTCGATGGTGATGTCGTTTTGATCGCCGTTGCTGAGTTTCTCTGGCGCAATGCGTCGCGCATCGAGGCCCTTTTGCACGCGGTAGAGCACCGCAATCTCTGCCAAGGCGGCGGCGACGGTGACGCCCAGGGTGCCGATGGCCATCAGGTGCAACGGCGGCACAAAATGCGCCAAGACAAACAAGGCGACATTGCCCGACAGCATGCCAAACAGCAGGGGGCTCAGGTAGAGGCTTTGGAAGAATTTTTTCACTACCTCGGCACCTCGATCTTTTGGATGATTTCGCGAATGATGTCCACCGGTTTGAGGCCTTCCATCTCCCGCTCGGGCGTGAGGATGATGCGGTGCTGCATCACCGGCACGGTGACCTCGCGGATGTCCTCGGGCGTGATGAATTCGCGGCCCCTGATGGCAGCCATGGCCTTGGAAGCATTCAGGATCGCGATCGAGGCACGCGGCGAGGCGCCCAGGAACAGCGACTTGTTTTGCCGGGTGTCGTTGACCAAGCGGGCGATGTAGCTGATGAGCTTCTCCTCGACATGGACCTCGCGCACCTTGCTGCGGTAGGCGGCGATGCGGTCGGCGGTCATCACCGGCGTGATCATGCTCACAGGGTCGGTGTATTGGCGGGTGTGGTGCCCGCGAATGATGGCTTCCTCCTCGTGCAGGTTGGGATAGTCGATCGTGACCTTGAAAAGGAAACGGTCGAGCTGTGCCTCGGGCAGCCGGTAGGTGCCCTCGTGCTCCACAGGGTTTTGGGTCGCGAGCACAATGAAGGGCGGCGCCAATTTGTAGGTGGTGCCGTCGATCGTGATCTGCCGCTCCTCCATGGACTCAAACAGGGCCGCTTGGGTCTTGGCGGGGGCACGGTTGATCTCGTCGATCAAGACGATGTTGCTGAAGATCGGGCCGCGCCTGAACTCAAAATCGTTGGTCTTTTGGTTGAAGATCGAGGTGCCGAGCACATCGCTCGGCATGAGGTCTGGCGTGAACTGGATGCGTGAGAAGTCGACGCTGAATGTACGTGCGAGCAACTTGGCGCTCAGGGTCTTGGCGACGCCAGGTACGCCCTCGATGAGCACGTGGCCGTCGGCGAGCAAGGCCACGATCAGCAATTCCACCACAGCCTCTTGGCCTACGATCACCTTGGCGACCTCGGCTTTCATGCGGGTCACCCCATCGCGGAGCTCGGTGAGGTCCAGTCTGCTTTTTTGAAAAATTTCAGGTGTATCCATGCGTAATATTCTTCCTTGGACGGCTGCTGAGGCAGCCTGTGATTGATTTTTCTATTTGGATTTTTCGTTGAACTCATCGATCAAGCGTGACAGTTGCAGCAGGGCTGCCTCTTCCACGTCATCGCGTTTTTGGATGCGCTCGATCAAGGTGAACAAGGTTTCGATTTCCATGCGGTGCACGCCAGATTTGGAGCACAATTTTTCCCTGAACTCCGATCCCAGCTCAGTCGTGGGCAGGCTCCATCGGTTGCGAATGTACTCCAGCAGGAATTTGATCTTCTTTTCGCTGATGTCCTTGTGGTCGCCGTGTGCATAATACAGCATGCCCACGGTCTGCGTGAACTCCAGCGTGGTATTGGTGGGAGGCTCCAAGTTGGGAATGATGCGTTGCTTGCGCTTGCTTTCAAACACCATGAACAACAAGACGCCCGCGAGTGCCAAAAACCAAGCCCATTTCAGCGAGGTCTGATCGAGGATGTAGCTCACAGGTGAATCGGTCTTGACCTTGCCGGGCTTGAAATGCTCGTCCCACAGCACATCGTTGTCCGGTAGAAAGGAAAAGCACTTGCTGATGTATTGGCTGTTGACGGGGTCGACCATGAAGTAGTTCGTAAACAGCAAAGGCACCGAGTGGAGGTAGAAGTAACCATCGCCCATGGAAATGCGCAAAAACATCTCGCTCTCATACTTGTCGTGGCTCAAGACCTCGGCTTGGCCGTCATAAATCCTGCGCAACGAGCTGTACACGACATTGTCGAGCAGGGGATAGTGCTTGAGGTCAGGGTCGTAGGCAGCAGGCAGGTAGAGGTAATTGTCCTTGGAGGGGCTGCCCGATCCGTTTTCGAAAATGTCCCAATAGTGGTCCTTGTTGTTGACGTGCAGGGAGTCGGCGAGGGAGCCGTCAAAGATGGATGCGGCGATGAAGACATTGTTGCCCCGCTTCACAAAATCCATCAAGGCCCGTGCTTCAAACTGATCGGTCGTGAACTCCTCTTGGAGGATGATGTAGTTGCTCTTGTTTTTTTCGAAGGTCTTGAGAACCTTGGTAGGACTCTCCTCGACGGTGGTCACCTTGGAGTTTGGAAACAGGTCGGGCAGGCTCTGGTAGACCAATTCACTGCCAAAGGGCGAATCCTTGTCTTGCTCGAACGAGGGATTCCAGTTGGTGGGCTGCGGGCCGAGCACCTCCAGGAGGATGTAGCCGACAAACAAGGCAGCGAGGACGATATAGGGAAGCTTAGACCGCATGTTTTTGCCTCAGTGTTTGTTCAAACTGGAGAAAAGAAGCCCTGGCGATGTTGAAGTCATCCTTGTCCACTGGAAATTCACCATACCAGATGTACTCAAAAATCAGGGTGACATCGCTGAAGACTGGCCTCAGACCCAGGTCCTTGATCTCGCGGATGTACTCATGGTTGGTTTTTTCCTTGCGCCATGTGATGAGTGCCTGATCGCTCAGCTGTCGCAGCGCCCGCAGGTACAGCAGCCTCACGGCCACACGAAACCGGCCTGCGTCGATCGCAGCCTGCAGCAGATCCTCAAACTCCATCCTGTTGATGTCCTCCTCGATGGGGATTTCCTGCTCTGCGACGACCTTGGCCTTGTCTGAGCGCTTCTTGAAAAGCAGCCGCCAATTGACCTTGAACAATTGGAAGATCAGGAAGGTCGCCACGCCCACGATCAGCACCCAAAAGATGACCTTGACGGCCCCTGAGAAGTCGCCCCTGGGCCCGTCGAAGTGGACCGGGCGCGACTCCCGAAACGTGCGCTGCTCGCGCGGCTTGGGCTTGCGCTTGGGTGGCTCGGGTTTGTCGCGCTCATATTTATACTTGGGGTTGTTGCGGTAGCCCTCCAAGCGAGCCTGGTCGAAGCTGCGCTCATGGTATTCCGTGGTGGCAGGCGTGGCGGCGGCCGTCTCGCCCTGCGCGCGCAACTGTGGGTTGCCCAGCAACAGCAGCAAGCCCAAGCCTGCCATTTGCAAATAGCGCTCAATACTGTTCTTCGCCATGGCTGAATTGGTTGGTTCTCTGCTTTTCGATGCCGATGCTGCGAATGCGGTCCATGATGCTCGCCTGGCTCGCGCGCTCACGCAGCGAGTAGTACATCACGCCCATGCCCACGGTGGGGATGGTGTAGATGGCATACCCCAAGATGGTATTGAAGGTGCGCAACGACATCGCGACGATGGACCAAATGCTGTCGGGGTCGATCATCCCGGTGGAGAGGTGAGTGACTTCCTCCAGCAGCATCACGGGCAGCTGCATCATGCCGATGAAGATGAAGTACACCAGCAGGAAGACGAGGTTGAACAAAAACGGTGTCCAGAAAAAGCGCGACATGATGCTGGAGGAGCGGCTGATGGCCTTGAAGATCCCGAAGTTGTGCTGGATCATGAGCATCTCCACGCAAAGGAACAGCGTGTAAAAAGCGATCCCCGGCAGCAGGAGCAACATGCCGCTGAAGAAAACGATCGGCGCCATGATGAGCTTTGCGATGGCCACGGGCAGGTACTTGCGCCATGCCACCTTGGCCACCTCCTCAAATGTCACCACCCCCGTGCTGCTCTGACTGTAGCGGTCGATGATGATAAATGTGTTGATGCTCACAGGCATCATCGCAAACATGGAAAACAGCTGCGAGACGGCAAATCGGGAGAAACCTTCGCGCCAGGCGACGGTGTCTACAAACACGCCCGAGGAGATCGTGCGCACGAGCGAAAATTGATCCCTGAAAACCAGTACAAAAATTGCAGCCGTCACGATGATGATCGGCAGCGAGAGCAGGAAATGTACCTTCAGGATCACGGCCAGGTTCAGCCGGATGAAGGTAAACGCGTCACCCACAACCTCGGAAAAGGTGCGCCTGCGCAGGAGTTCAATTCGTTCCGTTGACATTGGCTTTGTGCTTATTCCGGATATCGAAGGGGTTGGATGCCCCCAAGTCCAGGGAGCTGTTGTGCAGCTGCATGGGATACACTATAAAGTAATAGATGACAAAGACCAGCGACCCGGCTATGATCGCCAGGCTCAAGACCGCGGGCATCTCGGTGTGGCGGGTCACGAAACCCTCCAAGAATCCAGCGGCGACGAACACAGGGATGAGGCCGATCACGATCTTGAGTCCCTTCATGGCGCCCACCTTCAGGGAATCCAGGCGGGAATGGGTCTTGGGGAACAGCAGGCTATGCCCCACCTGAAACCCTGCCGCGCCAGCGATCACGATGGCGCTCAGCTCAAGGGTGCCGTGGATGAATACCGTGAGCATGGTCTCCTTGCCGTAGCCGTGCTGGAACAGGAAGGAGGTAAAGGCGCCGACCATGATCCCGTTGGAAAACAACAGGTAGGCCGTGCCCGCCGAGAAGAGCAGGCCCGCCACAAAGGCGAGGAAACTCACCTTGACATTGTTCACGGTGATGGCCAGAAACATGTCGACCTCGCCGCCCATGGCATAGATGCCCAGCGGCCGACCGTCCTCGATGTTGTCGAGCGTCGTTTCCACGTAGTTGTCGCCGAGGATGGTGCGCACGAAGTTGATGTCGTAGTTGGTCGAGATCGCGCCGATGATCACGGCGACGATGAAAATCGTGAAGGAGTACAAGAGCTTGTGGCGCGTCTCATACATGAGCAGCGGCAGCTCCTTGCGCCAGAAGTCCATGAATCCAGCGGTCTTGGGCTTCTTGTTGCGCACGATGGCTTGGTGCAGCTGCCCGGCGAGGCCGTTGAGGTACTGGGCGGTGGTGCTCTCGGGGTAGTGGGTGCGGGCAAATGCCAAGTCGTCGGTGACCTCGATGAAAAGCTCGGCGATCTTGTCGGGCGGCACCATGCCCTTTTTGGCGTGGATGAGCGACTCGAACTCTTTCCACTTTTTTTCGTTTTGTTTGAGGAAGGCGGTTTCTCTCATTATATTCGAAGACGCTTAAGATTGCCTAAATTATTAATTCTTTTGCTGTGACCAAAATCAAAATAACCACCACTCAAAATATCGAGATCGAGTACGAACTCGCCACGATTTTTGACCGCATTCTGGCTTGGGTCATCGACATCGTGATCATCGTTGCTTACGTGGGGATCGCGATTCTGGTTGCTGCCGTGATCGCGGGCGACGACTCTGCCGGACTTTTTGCCTTGGTGTCTGTGCCAGCCCTGCTGTACCATGTGCTGTGCGAGACATTTTTCCAAGGGCAGAGCGTCGGCAAGATGGCCTTGCGCATCAAGGTCGTGCGCATCGACGGCAGCCCCGCCAACCTCGGCAACTACTTGCTGCGCTGGGTTTTCAGGATTCTGGAGGTGAATCCAGCGGTGTTTTATGGCTCAGCCGCCGTGGGCTCCATCGCCTTTTCCAAAAAGGGGCAGCGCCTCGGCGACATGATCGCCGGCACCACCGTGATCAAGGTCGAGCGCAAGGTCTCGCTGGCAGACACCATCCTGGCACCCAGCAAGGAAGGCTATTCTGCCCTGTTTCCCGAGGTGAAGAAGTTGGATGACACCGACGTCGGCACGATCCGCGACGTCTTGCGGCAACACCGCTTGGAGAGCGACCAGGCCGTGCTCAACGCCTGCGCCAACCGCGTGTGCCACGTCTTGGGTGTGAAGCCGCCCGAGACCATGAATGCCGAGCAATTCCTGCGTTTTGTGCTCAAGGACTATTCTCACCTTCATTGACCATTCGTTTGTCTGGAGCATGGACTTCGATCCCAAATCCATCCGCAACATCATTTTTGACCTCGGTGGCGTGCTGTATGCCATCGACCCTCGGCGCACCGCTGCTGGGTTGGCAGCATTGGCAGGGCCACGTGCGCGGCACATGGCCATGGACGACCCGCTGTTCCTGGCATTGGAGATGGGCACGATCTCGCCACCCGATTTCCGGAATGAATTGCGGCGGGCGATCGACAGCAGCGCCAGCGATGCGGCCTTGGATGAAGCCTGGAATGCTTTGTTGCTGGGCCCCATCCGAGGCCGGCTGGACTGGGTGCGGCAGTTGTCTGAGCGGTACAGGGTGATCCTGCTCAGCAATACCAACGTGATCCACGCCCAAATCTGGGGGCCAGAATGTGCCGAGATGTTTGGGCACATGGAAAAAACTTGGTTTTCTTTTGACCTTGGCATGCGCAAGCCCGATGTCGTCATCTACGACCATGTCTTGGCGCAAATGGGGATGAATGCCACGGAAAGCTTGTTTCTGGACGATTCTGCCGCCAATATCGCCGGTGCTGCCAGCATCGGAATTCAAACTTTGCTGGTCGATCCGACTTCTGAAGACCAGTTTTTTCAATTTTGTTTAGAAATGATGGCCAAAGTCTAAACAAAATTGCCGAGATTTTCGTTGTCATTCCAAAACGTTGAATTTTGGCGAATTATTCCATCAAAGATCTCGAGAACATCTCAGGCATCAAGGCCCACACGCTTCGCATTTGGGAGCAGCGGTATGAGATCCTACAACCCAAGCGCACCGATACCAACATTCGTTACTACGACGACGATGACCTGCGGCTCTTGCTCAGCATCTCGATGCTCAACGGCAACGGTGTGAAGATCTCGCAGATCGCCAAGATGAGCCGCACCGAGATTCACGGGGCATGCGGATCCATGCCTGTGGTCTTGGATGAATTTGACCATCAAGTGAACATGCTTTCCCTCGCGATGATCGAGCTAGACGAGGAGCGTTTTGAAAAAGTGATTGCAGGTAGCACCCTCAAGCATGGTTTTGAGGAAACGATGGTAAAGGTGATCTATCCCTTCTTTGAAAAGGTGGGTATCCTGTGGCAGGTCGGCACTGTGCGGCCTGCACAGGAGCATTTCATCACCAACCTGGTGCGCCAGAAGATCATCGTGGCCATCGATGCCCAAGAGCATGTCAAAGGAGATGACATCCCCAAGTATGTATTGTATCTGCCAGAAGGGGAGATGCATGAGTTGGGCCTGTTGTTTGCCTGCTATGTCTTGCGATCCCGCAAAAACCGTGTGATCTACCTGGGCCAGAATGTACCTGAGCAGGACCTGGAGTCCATTTGCGAGTCCTATGCGCCCGACTATTTTGTGACGCTACTCACGGTCACGCCACCCAAGGAGAGTGCGCAGAGCTACCTCAACCGGCTCGGCAAAAGTCTTCCCAAGACGCGTTTCTTGGTATCGGGCATGGCCACCGCCACAGTCAAGAATACCCCCGACAACGTGATCGTCTTGTCCAGAATGCAGGAGATCCTGCGCTACGCCGAGCGCGGCTGATCCAAGACCGGTTCCACGCATTTCCATTCACATAAATTAACTATGCCAAGTTGGCAGAAGGCCACGCTGCGGTTCGTGTTTTGTAGAGAACACTACGGAGCGAGGTGGTCACCTAGCTCCGATTTTGTTTAGGGACCGGTTAAAAAATGTAAACAAAAATATTTTCATGTTGGCAGAAGTTTCAGGAATGATTGAATGTTGAGGGGGTTATTTCATTGAATTAGAGCATTTTGTGTTGATTGATCGGTGTAAGTCAGGGTTATTTAGAATGAGTACAATTAAAATTTGTTTAATCATTGACTTGCTTTTCTTAAACAAAGTTCGCAACTTTGAGGTGTCGAGAGCGTAGAACCTCTCATTGAAGAAAAATCTAAGTTAGAGAATTATGAACGCATTAGAATTCGATTCCAAAATACAAGGCTTGAGCAGGTTTCTGAAGCCATTTGCGCTGAAGTTGACACGCGACGTCGAGGACGCCGATGACCTGATGCAAGAAACCATGCTCAAGGCGATCACCAACCGCGAGAAGTTTGCCGATGGCACCAACCTCAAGGCTTGGTTATATACGATCATGAAAAACACCTTCATCACCCAGTACCACCGCATGGTGAGAAGGAACACCTTCATCGACACCACTGAAAATCTACATTACATTAACTCTCCCGGCAGCGTCACCGAGAACGACTCGGCAGGCGAATTTGCGATCGAGGACATCAATGTCGCGATTGCCAATCTCAAGGACGAGTACCGCGAACCCTTCATGATGCACTTCAAGGGCTTCAAATACCATGAAATCGCCGATTATTTTGAAATTCCGATCGGGACGGTGAAAAACCGCATCCACATCGCGCGCAAGTTTCTCAAGGACGACCTCGGAAGCTACCAGTTTGACAATTGATCAGGTTGAATTTGAATAGAAATGGCAGGACCCACAAGGCCTGCCATTTGTGTTATCAGGCGACGGGGCCGCACACAAAGCCCGAGGCTTGCAGGTCTTTCCAGAAATCAGGATAGGATTTTTCCACCACACCTTCGTCTTGGATCACGATGGCAGCACATCGCAGGGCCAAGGGGGCAAATGCCATCGCCATGCGGTGGTCCTGATAGGTGGCAATCGTCGCTGCCTGTGGCACAAACTCGCCTTCCAGCCACCATTTGCCCTCATTCTCCCGCAAATCGATGCCCAACTTCGCCAGTTCCCGTTGCAACGCTGCGATGCGGTCGGTCTCCTTGATGCGCAGGCTTTGCAGCCCGGTGAATTCCCCTTTGAGCCCCAATGCCGCGACGGCGGCAATCATGCCTTGTGCCAAGTCGGGGCAGTCGGCAAAATCCCAGGCGACCTCGGCTGGCCGTTGGCCGGTGTTGCAGAGGCACAGCACGCCCTCCTGCCATTTTGCCTGCACGCCCAAGTCGGCCATTTTGGCAGCAACGACGCTGTCGCCCTGCAAGGAATTTTTCCGCAGCCCATGGAGGCGAATGTCGCAGCCCGGCGACAAGGCTGCGATGCAAAACCAATAACTCGCAGCGCTCCAATCGGCTTCGACGGCATAGGTGCCCGCCCGCATGTGCTGCCGCGCGATGCTGATCGTGTCTCCCTGCCAAGCATGCGCGATCCCAAACCGACTCAGCAGCTCCAAGGTCATCTGTATATAAGGTCGCGACAGCACCTCGCCGTGGATGCGGATGCGCAGCCCATCGGGTTGCGCATGGGCGATCAGCAGCAAGGCCGAGATGAATTGGCTGCTCACATCGCCCGGCAACTCCACTGTGGATTCGCCAAATTTTGCATTCTTCCCAAAGATCATCAGCGGTGGGTAGCCCTCGCGGTCCAGGCAATGCACATCGGCGCCCATCTGTCGCAGTGCGTCCACGAGCGGGCCGATGGGGCGCTCGCGCATGCGCTCGGTGCCCGTGAGCAACTTGTCTTCGGGCTTGAAAGCCAGGTAGGCTGCCAGGAAACGCATCGCGGTGCCTGCATGGCCCACGTCCATCGTTTCGGGGTTTTCTTGGAGCAGCCGCTGCAAGATCTGCGTGTCCTTGGCGGCAGACAAGCCCTCGATCCGCACCAGTCCGCCGCTCATCGCCTGCAAGATCAGGGCACGGTTGCTCTCGGACTTGGATCCGGGCAGATGGATGTCGCCCTGGACGGCGGTGGCGGGAGCGGTGATTTTCAAGGCCATGGATTCAGGCGTAGGCAATTAGATAGTGGCGCAGGCTGTCTTCGGCGTCGGCGATCGTGATGGGCTGGTCGATCTTGTAGCCGCCGATGCCATCGAGCAAGGCGGTCATGATCTGGCCATTTGCATTCTTTTTGTCTTGGAGGCACCACACCGCGATTTGCGGGATCTCCTCGGCGCCAAACGTGAGCTGGGGAAAGATGCGGGCCACCAAGCTTTGGATTTCAGTGGCCTCGGCCGCGGCGACCAGTCCCCGTTGCAGCGAGAGCCAGGTTTCGCACCAGATGCCTGCTGCGACCGCCTCGCCGTGGAGGCAAGTGCCGGCTGTGCGCTGCGTGAGGAAATGGCTCTCGATGGCATGGCCGATCGAGTGCCCGAAATTGAGCGCCTTGCGAATGGATTTTTCCATCGGGTCGGCCTCGGTGAAATGCAGCTTGGTGACGATTGCTTGAGCGATGTAGCGTTCCCAAGCCGTCGGCAACCCGGGTTCGGTGAGCGCTGCCTGCCAGCCGCCGCGGTCATGGATCAGGAGTTGCTTGAGCACCTCGGCATAGCCTGCGCGCAACTCGCGCTGGGGCAGGGTTTGCAGGAAAGGCTCGTGCACGACGACGTCCTGGGGTTGCTGGAAGCTGCCGATCTGGTTTTTGAATCCCATGAAATCGATGCCCGTCTTGCCACCGATCGCTGCATCTGCCATCGCCAGCAACGACGTGGGCATGTGCACGAAGGGCATGCCACGCTTGTAGGTGCTCGCGGTAAATCCACCGATGTCGCACACCATGCCGCCGCCCAGGGTCAGCAGCAGGTCGCCGCGCCCCATGCGCGCGTCGGAGAGGGCTTCCCAGATCTGCGCGCAGGTTTCCAGGGTTTTGAACGATTCTCCGGCACCGATGGTGAGGCCTGCATCCACCTGCAAATGCCGCATCAGGATCGGGGCACAGTCGCGGTAGGTATGGGTGTCTGTGAGCAGGAAAATGCGGTGGCGACGGTCGGCCATGGACTTGCAGAAGTCTTCAAGGGCCTCGGGGCCGATGAAAATCTTGCTATCTGTGAGTTTTCCCTCCAAAGTCTTCACAATTGGCGAATGCCTGCGGCAAAACTAGCATTCTTTTGCGAGCACCACCGATTGTCTGGTTGATCAAAGTGCTCCTGAAACAAATTTGTTGATTAAAATTATCCAAAGTCTAAACAAAGTTGGCTCGGCTTGGTTGATGCATGTGTTATTCCCACAATGAAATTGATTGATCTGATGTTACGTAGAATATTTGTTCTGTTGCTGGCCTTGTCGCCGCTCAGTTTTCTCCTCTCCCAAAGCGGCATCATCAAGGGCCGCGTGTTCAATTCCATCAACAATGAACCACTGGATTTTGCGACCGTGAAGGTGCAAGGGCAGCCCTATGGCGGCTACACCGACTCCCTCGGGCAGTTTGAGATCAAGGGGATGGTGCCGGGCCTCTACAATCTGGAGGTGAACTATGCGGGCTTTGCCTCGGAGTTCATATCGGAATTGGAGGTGACCAATTCGAAACCGGTGGAGCTGGAAATTGCGCTCAAGGAAGAAGGATCGTCGGTCGACACGGTGGTCATCACGACATCGGCATTCAACAAGACCGAGGAGAGTCCGGTTTCCTTGCGCACGATCGGGGTGAATGAGGTTGCGCGAAGCCCGGGTGGCAACCGCGACATCTCCCGTGTGATCCAGTCCCTGCCGGGTGTGGCGGGTTCGGTGGCCTTTCGCAACGACATCATCATCAGGGG
>JANMIM010001306.1:0-9170 GCA_031375795.1 Bacteroidota bacterium | reverse complement strand
CCCGGTCGAGCAGGTCGCGCACCATGTTGATGCGGTCCTCGCGGGTACCTGAGGTGACGTCGTCCACGAGCGAACGCATTTCCATCTCGGCTTCGCCCAGATGGCTCAGGATGGCTGTGCTCAGGGCCATGAAATGCTCGGCCCCTTTGGGCGCGGCCTTGCCGAGACAATAGTCACATTTGCCGCAATCCTCGGCTGCCTTTTCCCCAAAATACTGCTCCAGCATGCGGCTGCGGCACATGGTGCCTGGATGCGCGGCATATTTCAACATGGCTTGGAGGCGCTCCTGCGACCGCTGCCGCAAAAACTCGATGCGGTTCCAATCCAGCTCCTCCCGGAGCAGGCGCCGCCGATGCGTAAGGATGCGCATCGTGGGCACCGTCGTGGGGGCATGGTAGGCCACAATGCCACGCGCAGCAAATTGATCCAGCATGGCCGAGATCTTTTCCCACTCGATCCCAAGTTGCCGTGCCCATGTGATGGGCACAAACCGCATGGACTCTTGATAAACGCCGCCACCCAAGGTGCGCAGCGCGTGGTCGAGGAGAAAGGCCCGGTCGGCATACCGCTCCTTGTAAGTCAAGATCTCCTGTGGCCGCACGAGCACCTGGAGGTAGGCATAGTCATCGGGTTGCTCGTTCAGAAACACGATCCCCGCTTGGTGCATCAATTGGAGGGAATTGTAGAATCGAATGGGGTTCACGTGCTGCCGCTTGGCGATGCCCGTGAGGTCCAACTGCACCGATCGCGTCGGCGGGCCATCTTCCTGCACCTCAAAATGGTCGCAAAGGGCGCGAAAATGGAGGTTGAGGGCATCCCACTCGGGATATTTTTCTTCGACAAACTCTTGCAGCTCCAGTTGGTCCTGCGGATTTGCAAATGCGAGCGCGAGGGAATCCTTGCCGTCGCGCCCTCCCCTACCCGCCTCCTGGTAATAGCTCTCCGGGTCGGCCGGGAGGTTGTAATGGATCACAAAGCGCACATCGGGTTTGTCGATGCCCATGCCGAATGCATTGGTGGCCGCCATGACGCGCACCGCGTTTTGGAGCCAGGCCTCCTGCACCTCGTTGCGCTCGCTGGCCTTCATGCCGCCATGGTAGGCCGCTGCGGCAACCCCATTTTTCTTCAAATAATCGGCGATGGCATTCACCCGCTTGCGGGTGCGCGCATACACGATGCCCGTGCCCGGCGTGCGCAGCACGACCTCGAGGATGCGCTCGGCCATGCGCTCGCTGGCTTCGATGTGGTACCTGAGATTGGGTCGCCTGAAACTTTGGGTGAATATCGCGGGCGTTTTCAATTGCAGCTTGGAGGCGATGTCGTCACGCACGAGCGGCGGCGCGGTGGCCGTGAGCGCGATCACCGGCACATCGGGCAACTGTTCGCGCAAGGCATGGATTTCCAAATAGGACGGCCTGAAGTCATAACCCCATTGGCTGATGCAGTGGGCCTCGTCTACGGCGATCAGGGAGACGTTCATTTGGGGCAACCGCGCGAGGAAAATCTCGGTTTTCAGGCGTTCGGGGGCGAGGTAGAGGAATTTGTAATCGCCGTCCATCGCCTTTTGCAGCTTGCGGTCGATCTCCACCTGGTTGAGCGAGCTATTGATATATGTGGCAGGAATGTCGCGACGGCTCAGCTGCTCGACTTGGTCGCGCATGAGGGCGATGAGGGGCGATACGACAATCGTGAGGCCGGGCAGCAGCATGCCTGGCACCTGGAAACAGATGGATTTGCCGCCACCGGTCGGCAGCAACGCCAGGGTATCCTGCCCGTCCAAGACGCTTTGCACGATCTCTGCCTGCAAGGGTCTGAAGGCACTGTGGCCCCAATACTGCTGCAAAATGTCGAGGGGCGATGGCATGCTGCTCAAATCCGGTGCTGGAGGGCCTGGTGCTGGTGTGGATGCCCAAATGAGCCTAGAGAATCAGGCCATCTTTCATGTTCAGGCAGCGATCGGCGGCGCTGGCGAGCCGCTCGTTGTGTGTGGTCACTAGAAATCCGACTTGGAAATCCTTGGCTAGCTGTACAAAGAGCGCATACATGCGTTCGCTGTTGGCGGAGTCGAGGTTGCCGGTGGGCTCATCTGCGAGGATGAGCTCCGGCTTGTTCATGAGGGCGCGTGCGACGGCGACGCGCTGCTGCTCGCCACCAGAGAGCTGGGCGGGTCGGTGATTGGCGCGGTCGCTCAGGCCCATGTAGTCGAGCAACTCGGCGGCACGGGCATGGGCTATGGGCCGCTCCATACCTGCGATCAGCGATGGCAGGGCGATGTTTTCGAGCGCGTTGAATTCTGGTAGCAGGTGGTGAAATTGAAAGACAAAGCCCAATTTTTGGTTGCGAAACGTCGCGCGCTTGCTTTCCTTCATCAAATGGATGGCCTCACCCTCAAACCAAATCTCGCCCCTGTCGGGCTCGTCCAACGTGCCGAGGATCTGCAGCAAGGTGCTCTTGCCGGCGCCAGAGGCACCGACGAGGGCCACGATCTCGCCACGCGCGACCGTGAGGTCCACGCCCTTGAGCACCTCCAGCATCCCAAAGCTCTTGTAGATGCCGCGGGCTTCCAGCATCACATCTGCGGTGGGGGTGGTGATTTTGTCGAATTGATGGGATTCTTCCATTGCAAGGGTAAAGTTGGGATTTTTTTTGATTGACGCGGCGGAGGCAGGTGAATTTGGCGTGGGATGCTGGAAATTTGTATTTTTGGGGAAATGGAAAAATTGGCCTATGTATCTCTGGGAGGTTGATATTAAGAATATCTATGGGATTGAACACTTCAAAATTCAATTCAAGCCTGGGCAGGAAGCGGGGTGGCATGTCTTGATTGGAGAGAATGGTAGTGGGAAGACCTCTATACTTTATTGTATGGCATGTGCACTTTTGGTCGAAAGGATGAAACCTGCTTTAACTGGACAGCCCCGACTCATTAGAAATGGGCAAAACCATGGTTCGATTGCAATCAACGTTCCAACAAATTCAGACAAAATCGACGTTCAGAACCATTTTCTGAAATTTGAGATGAATTTTTCGAGGACAAATCCTGCAAATGGGACAGGTCAGGATGCCAATGAGCTTAAAGTTGACGACAAAAAAAATGTAAGTCAGATTGTCGACAGAATATTTGCTGTTGCATATTCAACTTATCGGGATTTCCGGGGTGGGAATGATGAATTTTTTCAAGGTCGAATGCGTAACTTTCGAAACCTCTTCCTGAAACCCCAAGGCTTTGAGCATCTTAGCCAATGGTTCAAAGATCGAATCGTTGAAATCCATGGAACAGATGATGATGAAGCGAAACAGAGCGATAAGTTACTCGAAGCAATTTTCGGAATGGTAAACCATTCAAAAATCCTCCCCGGTGGATTCACCATGTTACCTGAAATTACAGTCGATGGCCCGATGGTTGCTGATGCTTCGGGGTTCAAAGCCCCAGCTTCTGATATTAGTGAAGGGGTTCGATCAGTCCTTGGATTGACGCTTGATATTCTTGTCAGTATGGTCAATTTTTATACTGCAAAGAGATTTTTGGAAGCTTACATCCCAGAATCTGGATCGATCAATCTCCCGGGCATCTTTCTCATCGATGAAATCGACGCACATTTACATCCATCTTGGCAAACGGAAATTGGAACTCAATTGATGAGGATTTTCCCGAAGGTTCAATTCATCGTCACCACCCACAGTCCGCTCATCTGTCGCGCCGCCGATCGAGGATCGATCTGGAAACTACCAGCTCTAGGAACAGGCCAAGTCGAGGAAGTCACAGGCATTGAAAAGGATCGTTTGGTATTCGGGAATGTCTTGGACGCCTTTGGCACTGAGCTTTTTGGTTCCGAACCCGTCAAATTCAGGAAGAATGACGAAAAACGTAGCCGATTGGGCAAGCTCAAGATGCGGTCAGCATTGGGTGTAATCACCGAGGAGGAACGCGCCGAGAAACTGAAGCTAGAAATGACGCTTGCAACAGATGATACACCTGCCATCTGACCCGCCAAGCGATTCTATCCAAGCCGCCTTGCAAGCATTTTCCACGGAATTGCTTCCAGAAACCGCAGAAAGGCTTGAGCAAATCAGGCATGCGAGAGCGCTTTGGGATTCAAAAACCAAGGCAGGCGCTGCGGTATTTGAAGGGGTGCGCGATTGGCTCAAGAAACTCAGCGCTCCCCACCTGGGATGCCAATACTGTGAATATGGTGAACCAAAGGATATTGAGCATATTTACCCCAAATCACATTTTCCACGGCTTACTTTTACATGGCACAACTATCTCCTGAGCTGCAAGCAATGCAACACGGGGCATAAATTGGCCAAATTTGCTGTATTTGATGACGAGGGCAACGTCCATAGGCTCAGGCAAAATCTGGAACCGATATCGCAAGCAGGGGTATTTATTCACCCGCGCGTAGAAAATCCGAACCGCCTCGTTGTGGTGGAGCTTACAAGCTTTCAATTTTTGATCTTGGATAAAGAAGGTTCTAGAAATTACGAAAAGGCCAAATTTACGCTTGAAACATTGGAGTTGAATCTCCGGGATTGGCTGCTAGAAGCCCGAAAAACCACCTATCAAAGTTTGCTCAATTCGTTCAGATTAATGATCTTCCATTTGGAATTGCCTACCATTGATGCACTCAAGGCCAAAATCGTTGAACCAGATTTTGATTGGGATCGATCATTAGCACAGATCAGGGAAGGCTTCATCCAAAGTTGTCGAGCGGAAATCTCCAACCACCACCATCGATCAGTTTGGACTGCCATCAAGCTCCAACACTCTGAATACCCAGCATGGAAACATATCTTCGAGCAATTGCCCGAAGCCCTTGAATGGTAAACCCCATGCTCCCCTTCCTCCAGTCCCAACTCCAAAACCAATCCGCAATCGGCGTCGATGACCTCTGCCTCGACTACAGCCTTGTTTCCGAGCTGCATCCGGCAAAATTCACTGCGATTGAGGGCTTGGAGCTGTTTCCAGACCTGGAGGTCTTGTCGATCGCGCAGCAGGGCTTGATGGATGTACAGGGATTGTTGCGGGCACCGCAGCTGCGTGTGCTCGACCTCAACAACAATGAATTGCAGATGCTCGACGTGATCTGCGAATTGGCGAATCTGGAATATTTGGACCTTTCGCACAATGAAATCCAGCACCTGGAGGGCATCGCGCAGCTCACGAAGCTGGAAAATCTGCAAATCGGGTTCAACCAGCTCTCAGACATAAGCCCCTTGAGGAGCTTGCCACGCCTGATGACCTTGGTACTCAACGGCAACCGCGCCATCCGGTCCATCGATGGCCTCCCTCCCAGCCTGCTGGAACTCCACCTCGGGCAGTGTTTCATTCAAGACTTTACGGGGTTGCGTGCATTGCAGGCCTTGCGGGTGCTCACGTTGTCGCCCGGCAGCATCAATGGCCTGGGCGTGCTGGGAGAATTACCCAAGCTGGACGCCCTGCACATCCAAGCCAAGCGAATGCATGGCGCGCTGTCGATCCCGACGAGCAAGTCGCTGCGTCACTTGCGCATCACAGGTGCTCAACAGGTCACTGCCCTGTTGGCGAGCGCCGAATTTCCAATGCTGGAGAGGCTGCAAATCCACCATTCAGCCATGACACAACCTCCAAGCGTCGATCATTTCCCCAGGCTCAAGCACTTGGAAATCAAACATTCCCCTCTCGAAAACCTCGATGGGATCGCTGACCTGCTCGACTTGGAAATCTTGGTGTTGGAGGGTTCGCGTATTCCTCGAAATGCGCTGGCAGCGCTCAGTGCGGCGCATCCAAATCTGGAAATTGTGCTCTAAATCCTACTCCACGTCCTCAAAATCGACTTCCTCGACGGGCATCGAGGAGATGTCTGGCTTCTCGTTTTTGTCGTGTTTGGAGCCTCGACGAATCGACACCTTTACATCGTCCTCGATGTAGACGTTTTCCTCAAATGGGCTGTAGTCATTCGCATATTGCTGGTACACACGCGATTGCTGATCCATGCTGCGCTGGGCCGTCTTGACGAGCCGCTTGATCAGAAACCGCTGTATGGACTTGCCAAACAGCTTCCAACCGACGTAGAAGCAGACATAGATACCAAAGAGGATCAATATGAACTTCAGGAGGATCATGACCTTTTTGTTTTAGTGGGCAGGCTGATGCTGCCGACTGATTACCTGTTCATAATAACGTTCATACAAAGGAACGATTTTTTCGATGTCATATTCAAGGGATTGCGCAATTGCTTGCTTGGAAAATAGGTTCCAGCGGTCTTGGTCTTCCAAGATGGAGATTGCGCGTGCCCCCATGCTCTCCACGTCGCCGACATCGCAGACATAACCGGTCACACCGTCGAGGTTCACCTCGGGCAAGCCTCCCGTGTTGGAGGTCACGCAGGGAATGCCGCAAGCCATGGCCTCCAAGGCTGAGAGGCCGAAGCTCTCGCTCTCAGAGGGCATCAAAAACAGATCCCCGATGGAATACAATTCCTCGACAGGGTTTTGATTGCCCAGGAAAATGATGTCGTCGCAGAGGTGCAATTCCCGGCAGAGTGCCTCTGCATTGCTGCGCTCGGGGCCGTCGCCGACCATCAAGAGCTTGGATTTCACCTTGCGGTGGATGATTTCAAATGCCCTCACGACATCCTCCACGCGCTTCACCTTGCGAAAGTTGGATGTGTGGATGATGAGCTTCTCGTTGTTGGTGGCGATGATCTTGCGAAAGTGCTCCTTGTCTTGGCGCTTGAACCGATCGAGGTCCACAAAGTTGGGGATCACCTCGATCTCCCGGCGGATGGGAAATGCATCCAAGGTCGCTTGGCGCAGGAATCCGGAAACTGCCGTCACGCCGTCGCTTTGGTTGATGGACCATGCCACGACCGGCTCGAAGCTCTTCTCACGACCGACGAGTGTGATGTCGGTGCCGTGCAGGGTCGTGATCACCGGCACGTGCTTGCCCATGTCGGCGAGGATGTTGCGGGCCATCACGGCTGCACTTGCGTGGGGGATCGCGTAGTGCACATGAAACAAATCCAAGTTTTGATAGCGTGCCACGTCGACCATGGTGCTCGCCAAGGCCGACTCATAAGGCGGATAGTCAAACAAGGGATAATCCTGTAACCGCACCTCATGGAAAGTCACATTCTGCACAAAATGTCCCAGCCTGATCGGTCGGCTATAGGTGATGAAATGCACCTTGTGGCCCCTGGCAGCCAATGACTTGCCGAGCTCGGTTGCCAAGACGCCACTGCCGCCGTAGGTAGGATAACAAACTATGCCAATGTTCATGTGGGACGCAATCATTCACCGCCAAGCACAATCGCATGACAGTATTGAATCCTAAACCAAGCTCTTGGCAGATTGTTTTGAATCTTCATTGCCACGGCAGGCGCCGCAGATCGCCTACCGCATCCGGCCCTTGAACCATTCGTAGAGGCCCACATTCATGAGCACCAAGTCCAAGCCGTACACAAAATCCTCCAGCGGGATCGTGATCAGGCGAATCCCCAAATTCTCATTGTCATTGTACCAGACCACCGGAGCCTCGGTCACAGCCCCCGTCAAAATGCCGTTCACGATGAAAAATGGGATGAGGCACACGAAGTAGGCCAGGAAAAAACGTCCCAGCCAGGGAGACTTGAACCAAAAGGTATGGATGGCCAGCAAGCCCGACATCACCCCAAACGCAGCGCAGGTGTACAATTGGTCACGGTAGGCGATGGCCATGAACAAACCCAAGGCGATGAGTGCGATGGAAATCCAAGGGGCGGCCTGCCCCACCCAGTCGCGGCGTAGGAAATAATTGAGTACCTCGTAGGTGAAGACGCAGGCATAGGGAATCGTGATGAAAAACAGCCACTCCTCCAGCGGCAGGTTGATCAGGTTGATTTTCAGGAGGTAATCTGGCGTGAAACCCCAAACCCCGAGATGGGTATACAAGGCGTCCCAGGTGATAAAGAAGGCCAAGGTGAGCCCGATCGCGGGAAACAGGGCCTTCCACTTGCGCCAGAAGGCAATGCGCGGCTCGAAGCTACGGGCCATCGGGCCCGCAAGCGTGAAGATATTGATCAGCAGGTAGGTCCAGATCATGCTTGGGCGCCCTCGTTGCGGATCGCCGTGCGCGCTTCCTTGAAGTATTTGAAAGGCACGATCAGCATGCCAAAGCACTCGCCATCCTCCTTGCCCAGATGCTTGTGGTGCATCTTGTGGGCACGGCGAATCGCCCGCAGATACACGCTGTCGGACTGCCGAAAGAGCTTGAAGCGCTGGTGGATGAAAATCTCGTGGATGAGGAAATAGGCAAAGCCGTAGGCGGCAATCCCGGCCCCAAACCATAACCGAATGTCATTGCCCGCCATCATCCCCGTCATGATCAGCAGCCACGACGGCACTGCAAAAATCAAGAAAAAAGCATCGTTGCGCTCAAACCAGCCGGGCGTCTTCTGGTGGTGATCCTTGTGCAGGACCCACAAGAGGCCGTGCATCACGTATTTGTGCGTGAACCAGGCCATGAATTCCATGAAGCAAAATGTGCCCACCAGCGCGGCGATGTTCAAGATCATTCCCATCTCAATGCATGAAATTTAAAGTTCCGAAAAAAATGAACTGCATCGCCAAAACCGGCGCTGCAATTGGATTCTCCTTTTGAAATTTGAGGTACTGGAAGGCCAGCAGCAACACAAAGGAAACACAAAACCAGCCCAGATAGTTTTGCAGCGGCACTACCCCCCCCGCCCATTGCCAAAAATCCAGCCGAATCGCCACCGGCTCGATGAGCAAGTCCAGTCCCGTCATCAGCGAGGCCGCCAAGGCGGCTTGCGCCACCCGGGGCACGCGCAGCCGCGACACGATCGATGCGCTCGCATAGGCCAGCAACAGCCAATTGAGCCCGATCACCAGTGGCACGTCCCATAGCTTGGTCCCAAGCGTCTCGCCATAATGGTACGCACCAAAAATCAGCCCGGTATGCACACCCACGACCTCCACCCCAAAACCGATCACGGCACACATTGCAAACCCAGCCGCCGCAGCAGCGTTCCAATCTCGGTGATTGAGCAGAAGCAAACCTGCCGAAATCAACAGCGTGAGCGGGGTCGCAGCAAGGAACCAGGCCTTGTGGCTTGTGCCCAAGCCCACGAGGCCGACCGCATACAGGATCACAAGGACCGAAACCGAAATATGGGGGCGATATGTTTTGA